>CAYWDE010000324.1:0-2161 GCA_964456885.1 uncultured bacterium
CACGTAAGCACCGATCTTCCTCCCCTCGGTATACCCCTTCGGATCGCAAGGATTGAATTTCCAGTCACAAGGAGCCGGAGCGCAGCTAGATTTTGAGGCGCAAGGGAGATTCGGACATCCTGTATCCATAGAAGGACCTGTTGGAGCTGCTGTTGCTTTCGGGGCTGCTTCGGCAGGTTTAGATGCTGGCACCGCGGCAGGAGCTTGTGCCGCTGGAGGCTTCGGCGCTGCAGCTGGCTCTGCTTTTGGAGCAGGGGCTGGCTCTGCTTTTGGAGCAGGTGCTGGCTCTGCTTTTGGAGCAGGCGCTGGCTCTGCTTTCGGGGCAGCAGTAGATGGTTTCGGGGTAGGAGCTTGTACCGGCCCCACCTTAGGTACACCCTCTGTTTTTTGCCCCGGTTTTTTGGTATCTGTTTTTTGTGCCGGCTTTTTCCCTTCAGGTTGAGGCCAAACCGTTTGACACACTTCACCTTCAAGAGAAGTCCCAGAGACCGCCCAAAGACCGGCCATTAGAATCGGCACTATTTTCTTTAACATGTTGCTCCCCAATAAAAGAAATCGTTTAATTTCCTGTTAATCTAGGGGGCCTTTTAATGTAAAATCTTTTTATGCTGTTCGTGATTCAAGAATCGGTTTTTGGACGGGATTGAAAGCTCTTTTAAGCTCGGGGGTGCGTTTTATCATAGACTTCCCTTTTAAGTTTTGGGGAAACATGTGTATAGATCGTTGTCGTAGAGAGAGATGTATGACCTAAAAGCATTTGGATCGTTTTTAAATCCATCCCCTTCTCCAACCAGTGAGTTGCAATCGTATGCCGAATCGTGTGGGGGGTCACCCTCTCTGAGAGGCCGCTCCGCTTTAAGTAAGAGGCAAAGTTCCGATCGATCGATCTGGGAGTTAAACGTTTCCCATGCCGATTGAGAAAAATCGCCTCAGAATCTTTCTCATCCCTTTCCGGATGATTAAGGTATTGAGTCAGCCAGTCGCAGGCAGTCTGTGTGATCGGTGTTTGTCTCTGCTTTTTTCCCTTACCAAAAATATTTAAAATGAGACGTTTAGGATCAAAATCGCGCCGATTGAGCCCCGCCACTTCGCTCAATCGGAGCCCTGAACTATAAAAAAGCTCCATAATCGCCCGATCGCGAAAACCTAAATAGTCACTTGTGTCGGGCTGACTAAATAGATGTAAAATCTGCTCATAAGTGATTGAAATAGGGAGCCGCTTCTCTTTTTTAGGGCTATCGATATCTTCAATCGGGTTTTCTGTGAGCCATTTTTCCCGAATCGCATGTTTGTAAAAGCTTCGTAGGGCCGATAAGCGCCTTAAAATCGTCCGAGGGGACGCTTTTTTCTCATAAAGATGGGCCAAATATCTCCGGATCACCCTTTTCGAAACCTCCTCCCCCTTAATAAACTCTAAGAAAGAGGTTAAATCGAGCCGATACCCCCGAATTGTATGGTCGGAACACCCTTTTGAGAGGCTCAAGTGGGATAAAAACTGATCAACAGCCTTGAAATGGTCCATATTTTTATGCTACCATTTTTCACCATGATTACATTAGAAAATATTTCCAAACGGATCGGGAACCGGACCCTCTTTGAAGATGTGAGCTTCACTTTCAATGAAGGGTGCAGATATGGCCTGACAGGACCAAACGGCTCAGGCAAGTCAACTCTTCTTAAAATCGTAATGGGCGTTGAGCCCCAAACGAGCGGAATCATCACGCTTCCGAAGAAAGTGGGATTCCTTAAACAGCGGATCGAAGATTTCAAAGAGTTCACTGTTCTCAATACTGTCATCATGGGGAACACACGCCTTTGGGCAGCTCTGACAGAGAGGGATGCCCTTTATGAACAGGAGATGACCGATGAGATCGGGATGCGCCTCGGCGAGCTCGAAGAGATCATTGCCGATGAAGATGGATACTCTGCTGAATCGGAAGCGGAAGTTCTCCTCATCGGGATGGGGATTCCCGAAGAGGCCCATCAGAAAAAAATGAAAGAGATCCCAGGCGACTGGCAATTCCGAACACTCCTTTGCCAGGCCCTGTTTGGACACCCCCAAGCGCTCCTCCTCGACGAACCGACAAACCACTTAGACCTCGAATCGATCTCTTGGCTAGAAGAGTTCCTCCACAACTACAAAGGGACCCTCGTCGTCGTG
>CAYWDE010000325.1:0-2122 GCA_964456885.1 uncultured bacterium
GTTTTTCACTCTCTTCAGATTCAGGGATCAAATGGAGTGTATCTGAAGACCTTCCTGAAAAGAGAGATATAGAAACTTATCTGAACGATCTCTCGATAAGAAATATCAAGGAAATATTTTTAACAACAGATATAGCAAAAATGGTTTTCAAAACAGAACAAAAAAAACTCACAAAGATTTCGTTAGAAGAGATCATTGGAACTATTGTAAAGCATCTTGAGTTACGAAGAAGCTCTTCTCAAGATGAACGTGAAATGGGAGAAAAATGGAGTGCAGCTAAAAAGGAGTGGGAAAAAACTTCCGGTATTGCTCTCACTATCTTATACCGCCGTCAAAGAGGATAAAACGGATCTAAAATTTCTTTCAGAACCTCATCTTATAAACTCTTGGGAAGTGGAACTCTAGTCGATTATTTTCCCAGTCTCTAATTCACATTGGGAACAGCCGGAGTGAGTTTTTTCAAGTCAGGCATTTTGAAATCTTTGGGGAAATCGGCCTTTGTCGCAGGGAGCCAAGTTTGGCTCCGCCCAAACATGAGTAATTTTCCCCGAACAACTAGATTTCCGTTGTCGATCCAAAGTTCTGAATTATAAACTTTCCCATGTTCTGGATCTAAGATCTTTCCTTTGAAACGGGATCCCCTATCGGCTAGATACCAAATGATATCGAGTCCACTGTAAAAAGGCTTCTCCGCAAGTCCTGGGGCCCGTTTAACCGGTTTATAGATACTGTCGTCCATTTTCCCATCTTCGCCAAAAGTGCCGATGATTTTCCCATAGTAGAGACCTTCATACTTATATACAGCGACGATACACTGAGCTTCTCCCGTCTCCTCGTTGACTGTTTTCCAGAACCCTTCGATCGATTCGGCGGAAAATAGAGCTGTAGAGAAGAAAGTTAGAGCTATCCAAATAGAGCGCATACAACCTCTTAGAGTGTGTTTTACAAAAAATTTTTGACCGATTTTCTGGTTCTTTTAAGCCGATTTTCGTACAAAAAAGCGGGGTCAATATCGGAATTTAATATTAACCCCGATTTTTTGTGCAAAAATCGGCCAAAATAATCCAGAAAATCGGTGCGATATTTTTTATAAAACACACTCTTAGAGTTTACTGACCGATTTATATCCAAAAATAAGGAGCGGTATCGATGCGAGGACGTAAGCATACCAAAGCCGCGCATCCCATTTAAGAATCATGACACCCTTATTTGAAAACAGAAGCATGAGAAGCCCAAATAGGAGAAGCTGGGCTCCTAAAGTCATTAAAATGGTAGGGCCAAAAATCTCTCTCGGCTCACCTTCCTCAGATACATTCATTTGAGGAGCCTCTTCTTCCTTTTCTTCCCCCTCTTCACCCCTAATCGGAGTTTGAGTGGGATAGAGAGATTGCTGCGTATTCAAATTTTTTAAAATGCCAGCGGGATTGTAACTAGGGGCCTGTTGTTCAGGCTTTTCCTCTCGTAAATCGGCAGCGCAAAATGGGCAAACGATCACGTCAAGATCGATCTCCCCTTCGCAGTTATAACACATTTTTTGACGTTTCTTCGTCTTCATACAACACCCCGGCAAAAACAGAGTATAAGGAAAGCCCCTTTTTTCTTATAATTGGTATTTTCAATGGAGCGCATATGACTGAGAGAAAAAAACATGACGTCGCAGTAATTGGATCGGGACCAGGGGGCTATGTAGCCGCTATTCGCGCAGCACAATTAGGTAAATCGGTTGCCTTAATCGAAAAGGATCTGCTCGGTGGCTGCTGTCTCAATGTAGGGTGCATTCCGACAAAAACTCTCCTTTCGAGCGCTTCTCTTCTCCATCAAGTCAAACGGGCCAAAGAATTCGGCATCACGACAGGACCCATCTCTTTTCATTACGATCAGATGAAAAAAAGAAAAGACCAAGTCATAGGGAAAATCCGCACCGGTTTAGAAGGTTTGATCCGCTCCAATAAAATTACGATCTACAGGGGCGCTGCCCAATTTGAAGCTCCCAAATTATTAAAAGTGATGGGACAAGATAGTCTCTATATTGAAGCAGAGAATATCATTATCGCAACAGGCTCTATCACATTAGATGTGCGCGCTTTCCCTTGTGACCATCAGAGAATTTTAAATTCCACAT
>CAYWDE010000326.1:0-2114 GCA_964456885.1 uncultured bacterium
TGAACGTAATTTTCAGATTGCCGTTTTTGAGCTGTTCGCGCGCTTCAAATAGGGCAGAGGCATCGACTTCCTGTCTCACATAGATGTGGGGAATAAAGCTCTTCGCTTGCTGCAATCTTTGCGCAATCACTTTGCGCATCGGAGTAAGAGCCACTTCTTCATAAGTTCCGGGAGCTTCGGTCGGCATCTCCCTCTTCCCAAAACTCACTGTCTGGTCCGGTTGCGCAAGATCCAAATCGCGACTGGTAACGCGTCCGCCAGGACCCGTCCCCTTCACTGTGCCAATATCTAACCCTTTCTCTTTCGCCAGTTTTTTAGCGAGCGGCGATGCGGCTGGCCGTTTATTGCCCGTCGGGAATCCAAACTGATATTTTTCTAAAGGGGGCTCCGGTGCAAAAGCGGGTTGCTGCATCGCAGCTCCTACAGCCACTTTCGGCTGCACTTTTGGAGACTCTTCTACTTTGACATTTTCCGTTTCCACTTTTGTTTTTGGCATGTCCCCTTCCGGCTTGTAACCATCGATATTTTCATTGGCTTTTTCTGTGAAGATCGCGATAGGCTGATTGACGATCGCCCGTCCGCCTGTTGGAATGAGAATTTTGCGCAAAAACCCTTCATCAAGGGCATTGTATTCAACAACCGCTTTGTCAGTAGCTACCTCAATGAGGAGCTCCCCAGCACTCACCTTGTCGCCCTCTTTCTTATGCCATTTGGCAATGCTCCCCTCTTCCATGGTTGGGGAAAGTTTTGGCATTGTAACAGTGAACGGCATAGATCATCCTCGCTTCAAAGTATTATGTTAAGCGAGGACCTCTTCAAGAGCAACTAAAATTCTTTGTTTATTGGGTAGAGTTTCCCTTTCGAGAACTTTGGAATAGGGCATCGGAGTTTCCCTTTGGCAAACCCGGACAAGGGGGGCGTCTAAATCGTCGAAACAGTGTTCCATAATTTGAAAGCCCACTTCAGCAGAGATACCGGAGAAAATATGCCCCTCTTCGACAATCACACAACGGTGTGTTTTCCGAACAGAGGAGGCGATCGTTGCGATATCAAGGGGTTTGATTGTACGGAGGTCGATGATCTCTACTGAAACCCCTTTTTTAGCCAACTCGTCAGCAGCCTCTTTGCAGAATTTGAGCATCCGACTATAGGAGACAAGAGTCACATGCTTCCCTTCGCGGATCACTTTTGCTTTGCCGATCGGAACGAGGTATTCCTCTGTCGGGATCTCCATTTTTTCGCCGTAATCGAGCTCATTTTCAAGAAAAATGACCGGATTATTAGAACGGATCGCCGATTTTAAAAGACCTTTAGCATCGTATGCGTTGCTAGGAGCTATTACATAGAAACCGGGAAGATTGCCATAGATCGCCTCAACACAATGGGAGTGTTGGCAAGAGACCTGGGCAGCCGCTCCGTTCGGACCGCGGAAAACGATCGGCATTTTAAACAGGCCGCCAGACATGTAGTGGGCTTTACAGGCGTTGGAGATGAGTTGGTCCGCTGCCACAAAAGAAAAGTTCCAGCTCATAAACTCGACAATCGGTCTTAAACCTGTTTGGGCCGCACCGATCGCAAGTCCCGCAAATCCGTTTTCTGCAATAGGGGTATCGATCACCCTTTCAGGACCCCATTTGGCGAGCATCCCTTTCGTCACTTTATAGGCGCCGTTGTATTCGGCCACCTCTTCGCCAAGAATAAAGACGGTCGCATCGCGAGCCATCTCCTCATCAATAGCCTGACGGAGCGCTTCTCTGATCTCAATGATTTGGGTACCCATCAATTGTCCTCTTCCGCAAATACACCCTGCTCCAGTGTCATCGGATCGGGCCAAGGGCTCTCATCAGCAAACTTCATCGCCGCAAGGACGACCTCTTTTTGCTCTTTTTCTAACTCTTTGAACTCTTCTTCGGTCAATATCTTGTGCTCAATGAGGGCATTTTTGAAAAATGTGATCGGATCTTTCTCTTCCATCGCACAGGCGAGCTCTTCTTTGCTCCTGTAAAGACCTGGATCTGAAATAGAGTGGCCCCTAAACCGTTCGGTGATCGCCTCGATGAGGACGGGGCGATTTGTCTCGGTCGTCTCTCTCACCACCTGATCGAATAGAGCAT
>CAYWDE010000327.1:0-2110 GCA_964456885.1 uncultured bacterium
AGACAACCCATATTAATCCTAAAGAATCGGTAAGAGGCCTTGCAAAACAAGCTAAAGGTATAGCATTTGACGATCTATTTATTTCCTCAATTCTGCTTCAAGATGTACAGTTAATCAACTCATTTAATTTAGAATTGATAGATCGGAAAACAATCGATGTAGCAGCCTATCTTTACTTGCTCGAAAACAAGATTGAACAATTTAATCAATTGCTTCCACATACTTCTATTTTTGAAGAAAATTTACGGAGGCCCGCTCCTAATGGATATGTGTGGAATCAAGACGTCCTAAAAACTTTTTTAATCTTGGCCGCAAAAAATGGGGAGCTCGACCTATTCAAAAAATTAATAGAGCTCAAAAAGCCTTATAATACCGATGAAGTGCTAATTGAGTTAGCTAGTGGTAATTGCGCGGAAGCGATAAGAATCTTAATGTCCTCGGCAAAGGTCAACCAAGAATACATCTCAGATAATGGGATGAGCTATGGAAATTCGGGCACTCCAGGTTTCCATACCGCATTGATGGATGCAGCCAATCTCAATCATCAAGATACTTTTAATGCACTGCTCCAAGCAAGGCCTGGGCAACAGATCGATCGTCGAATCTTAGAAAATATTCGAGATCTATTCCAAGATGACCCTAATGAGATAGACCCTCCTCAAAATTTGTTGTGGAATGACTGGAGGAGAAGGCGAGACAATTACCCCGATCGAGCTGAAATGATCCAACGCTTAAATGATCAAATCGCCGAAAGATACCCAGTTGAAGAAATGGCTCCTGTCCAGGAATTGGTCGAACCTCAGGCTAATCCTCCTCAACAACCGATTGTCATTGAGCCAAGGGAGAATCGTCTCTCCTTAAGAGAGAGAATAGGTGCTTTAGCAATTGCCCCCTTTGCAAACCTTTGGAATTACTTCTCAAATAGGTAATATCGGCTAGATCAATGAGATCTCCTATATTTTCAATTAATATTATCAATGGTTTTTATAATAATTAAAAAAATCAAGGAAAACATAATGAGTTCTAATATATCTCCAGTTTTTAGTGCGCTCCCTTTGGCTGCATCTACTGAGGCCCCTCCCTCTTTAAATCTGGGCCAAATTACTGATGTGGTTAACGCAGTATCGAAAGCAAGCGCGATACTGCCAACTCCTAGAAAAGAAAATATCCCTGGTCCGTTTTATAAATGTAGGTCTGCACATGAGGAAAAAGTATTTGCTTCTTTCTGCAGGCGGATGGGAGCGCCTTCTCCTAAGCCAGAGGCAACGCCCCCTTAAAAAGTTTCATCCGATTTTCTAGTTTTTTGAGCCGATTTTCAATTTAAAGTGAAGGTCATTTACGAATTCTAGATTTTCGAAAAAAGAGGGCGATCTCTTTTTTAGAGACGGTTCCTTGAGCTACCCCTAAAATTAAATCTTGATATTCTGGATCAAAAACAGAAAAATGACCCGAAAAATTTGATGCGAAAAAAACCATGGCAACCATTGCGGCTGTCCGTTTATTCCCATCCACAAAAGCACGATTTTTTACTAAGTGAAACAGATAAGCTGCAGTTTTGTCAAAAATAGTTCGATGAAGGTCTTTCCCGTCAAAACGGGCTTTTGGCATTTCTAAAGCCGATCTTAAAAGCCCCTCATTAAGAACTCCCCGCATCCCCCCATATTCCTCTATCAATTGATCATGAATTTTCAAGACGTATTCAAAAGTAATATATGCGATCACAGATCAGCCAGATTTTGCATCAGTTTTTTATGCTTTTTATTGAGTTTCTCAAAATTCTTCTGAAAAACATCCATATTGTTATCTTCAACAGATTGGATCACAAGCCCCCCACTTGGGTTAACTGAAATTTGAAAAACAGCATCCTCTGAGATCCCAGCAGCTTCTAGTAAAACCTTATCCACTACTATAGCGCGACTATTCCCATGCTTGATTAGACGTTTCATCATAATAAACCACCTTATATCCGTATCCACAATGGTATTACGAAATTCATTTTTATGGGCAATACACCTTAAATTACTGAGAATCAGAAGGGAGTAAAATCTATTTTACAAATTTATGAAATGGCTTTTTAAATAGGGAGAATTGGGCAGGTGGGAGACTCTTC
>CAYWDE010000328.1:0-2106 GCA_964456885.1 uncultured bacterium
ATTTTACAAGAAGCGAAATTTCAGCCCCTTTGTAAGCCAAATGGACATGTTCTAACATTTTTATTTTCGTCACATCAAACACAAAACTATCATTAACCTCGACACCACAGATCTTTTCCAATACGTCCTGGAGCGATTTTTCTGTATTTGACAACTTATGAATAAAAAAATCGAGATCTTGTGTCTCTCTTCCTAGAGGCAAATATTTTGCTAAGAGCGTTCCCCCTTTTAAAACAAAGTTATTTTTATAAGGAGATTTCGATAATCTCATCAGGAATCTTTCTAGAATTAAATTTCTCCAAAGTTCGGCAAAAGAAGTTTCCCGTTCTTTAGCCAGTACTTTAAGTCTTTCTTTTATCGATTCTTCTAATGGAGATTTCATATTGTGAAAGCTAAAATATAAGGAGTTAAATCGACTCTAAGTTTTTTAGCGTATTTCATAAGTTTTGTGATATCTGGTTTTTTCGTTTTGGTGGTTGTCAGATAAGCCTGCAAAGCTTTTAGCGCAATTTCTTTATCTAGATAGCGGAAAGCGTCTACAATGGTACGCTCACGATCAAAAATTTTCAATTCATTACCCCCTATCTTTACCATGACTTGTCCGAGGATTATGTTTCGCACTCTAACTGTACGAACGTTATCTCTCTCAGAGGAAGTAGTAGAATGAGGAATAGCAATCCAAAATTCCCTCATGATTTCATCTGTTAAACCATAATAACAAAGAGCAGAGATAAGACAGATCACCCCATTTCGAATGCTCATAGCAGCAAGGGCAAGATCTTCCCACTCAAAATCTGTAGCAAAATTGATCTTTTTTATTTTATAAATACCCCGACCAATTCTTTGGATTAGCCCCTTAGAACAAAAATAAGACAGCATCCGAGATGGAATTCCCGCTAAACGCCCCTCTTCAGCCGTAAAGACCGGTTTCTCAGACAAGCGCTGAAACTCGATGGAGTATTTTGACTGTTTCATCCTTTAAATGTAACAGAAACACCCGAATAGATCAAGCGGGTTTTTTTGTTACATAAAATACATCATAATACATTTACGTTTAGCAACTTAAATAATTTTAAAATCAAACCTTTGCAAAATCTGACAACCAGGTTTCTGGTATTTTTTAAAGGTAATTTTCGATTCTTTTTTAGGGATAATATATTTTTATTACGATACAATCCTTCCCAAAACCTTAAGCACTCTAAAATGTTAACGATTGCAAAACTCTTTGGTAAATCCCCGTTTGCTCCCTTGCAAACGCATATGGACAAAGTAGCCTCTTGCGTTGGGGAGCTCCCCTCTCTATTCAAAGCGATCATCGAACAGGAGATGGAGACAATTGAGGCTATTCGAGCTTCTATTTCCCGGACAGAACATCAAGCTGATATCACTAAAAATGAGATAAGAAACCATCTTCCCAAAAGCCTCTTTCTCCAAGTCGATCGGAGCACCCTTTTAGATATCCTCTCCCTCCAAGATGCGATCGCCGATCAAGCGGAAGAGATCGCCCACCAAGCAGGGATGAGAAAGGTTTTGATTCTACCCGATCTGCAAGCCGACTTTCTCTCTTTCGCTTCGAAAAGTGTAGAAACTTTTTCGCTCGCCAGAAAAGTAATGCTAGAGATTGAAGAGCTCCTTGAGTGCTCTTTTGGTGGAATTGAGGCGCAAAAAGTGAAAGGGATGGTGGAGAAAACCGCTTTTTCTGAATACGAAATGGCCGTTAGTCAACACAAATTGACTAAACGTCTATATCAAGAGAGCGATGCATTGCCTTACCCAGCGTTCCACCTCCTTTTAACTTTAGTGGAAGAAATTGGGCGCCTCGGATTCTTTTCAGAAAAATTAGCTATCCGCGTCAGGATGCTATTAGAAGTGAAGTGATGGACACAGCCTCTTTAATCCAGATCTCAACCCTCCTTTTGGGCTTTTACATGGCTTGGAACATCGGCGCAAACGATGTAGCCAATGCGATGGGGACCTCCGTTGGATCTAAAGCTCTCACTTTAAAGCGGGCGGTGATCCTAGCAGCTATTTTAGAATTTTCTGGAGCTTTTTTTGTCGGGTCGAGCGTATCTGAGACGATCCAGAAGGGGATCGTAGAGCCAAGTG
>CAYWDE010000329.1:0-2105 GCA_964456885.1 uncultured bacterium
TAAATGTTCTTTTAAGGATTGAACTCCAATATATCAAACTAAATCTTAAAAATCTTTTCTGCTTTTAACACCCTCTATCTCAATCTTCTGATAATCTCTATTGTGCGAAATTAAAAAATCTTTATTTTGCAGATATGGGAAGAGACCGTTTTGTTAATCCGCATATACACAATTTACGCAGATCGCTTTGGGATGTGATCCTCTGGAAAACAGGGTACTATGATGATGTGCGCCCCACTTTAGTTCCCCCTGCCGATTTCACCTATCCCGTCTCTCCTAAAACATTTACAAAAAATCAACCCTCGGCTGTTTGGATTGGGCACAGCACCTATCTATTAGAGGTCGATCAGTTGACCATTTTAACAGATCCTGTGTGGGACAATTATTGTTCCCCTGTCCCCATTAAAGCTCTACGCCGCTATTCTGAGCCCCCAATTGCTTTAGCCGATTTGCCTCGGATCGATATCGTTTTGTTGAGCCATAACCATTATGATCATCTCGACGCGAGAACCGTGATGACACTCCACCGATTTCACCCACAAATCGAGTGGGTCGTTCCAGAGCGCCTCTCCCCCTGGTTTCGACGAAGGGGGATCCGGTCGGTCACTGAGTTGCCTCGGTGGAAAACTTTGAGGATTAAAAACAGTAAAATCACAGCGGTCCCTGCGCAACACTTTTCAGGACGGACCCTATGGGATAAGAACAAGACCCACTGGAACGGATATGCTGTTGAGACCCCCTCTAAAAAGCTATACTTTACGGGCGATACAGGGTATAATCCAAAAGACTTTAAAGCGATTGGGGAACATTTTGGCTCCTTTGATTTAAGCCTCATCCCAATTGGTACCTACGTCCCAAAAGAGTTTATGAAAACAGTCCACATTAGCCCCTATGAAGCGGTTCAGATCCACCAAGATGTCCGCTCCCAATTTAGCTTAGGGATGCATTGGAACACGTTTCGCCTTTCAGACGAGCCCCATAACCGCCCTCCCTATGACCTATACCTGGCTATGGAAGAGAAGAAGCTCCCTTTAGAAACCTTCCTCCCGGTCGATATCGGAATCCATGTCAATTTCTAGTCATCGCCTTTGGCAAGATCGGATCGATGCGATTCGACTCTACTATAAAAAGCCTAAATTTGCTCTCATCGATCTCACCTTTGGTCTTTTTACACTGTTTTCTAATCCCTATCGGACCTGTCGCAAGTTTCTTCAGAAAAAGGGGGCCGAAAATATCTACGCTTATGGGGAGACCCCTTACACGACCTATCAGAAGATAGTGATAGAGTGTGGGATTGGCCCTGACGATGTTTGGATTGAAATGGGAGCGGGGAGAGGCAAGGGGTGTTTTTGGCTCACCTCTTTTACCGGCTGCAAAGTGATTGGGATTGAGTGGATCCCTCAATTTGTCCGATTTTCAAAGTGGATTAAAACCCTATTTAGAGTGAAACGGGTCAACTTTCAACAAACCGATTTTGAAAGGGCCGATCTGACCCAAGCGACAGTTATCTACCTATATGGGGTATGGCCCGATTTAAAAATCAAAAAAGGGGTCAAAGTGATCACGATTAGCGAACCTTTAGAAGGGTGCAAAGTGGTCAAAAGCTTTTGGGTCCGTTTCCCTTGGGGCCGCACTACTGCCTATCTTCAAGAAGGGATATAAATCCCAGGAACTTTTTTGCCCCGTTGAAAAAATTCGCTCCTACATTGAGAAGTTGCGTAATCTGGCAGCTCCACATACCTAAGATTCTCTTCGAGAATCTCCATCCCTTGATTTCGGCCTAAGGATACTTTTTGTAAATAGACCTGATTAGTATTTAATATTCTGGGGTCTGCTTTTTCCTGGACTAAGTATTTATGAAGGGGATGATCCTGTTTTTTATTTCCCAAATATTGTGGGATTAAAGTCAGTAGACGGACAGGGAGTGTCACCATATCTAACAGTAGATGTCCGATCACTGTAAAAATCTGCTCCGCCAAGGTTTTCATCTTAAGAGTCGTATGAAGAGTCGAAGGGAGAAAAAAATCTTCACAAAAATGGGACCAAGTGTCTGTTCTTGCGGCTACAAAATAGGGGGAGTTGACGATAGGTTTAGAAACACATAA
>CAYWDE010000330.1:0-2039 GCA_964456885.1 uncultured bacterium
GTATCTGAGAGTTGGCTCGGATCTTTCGGCAATTTTGAGGTGAGTTTTTGTTGAAGGAACATTGTCACTCCCATCAAGATGGGAAGAAGATGGAGTTCATTTCCGATGAACCAGATCGGTTGGCTCCAAGTGAAAAGAACATCTGGAGCGGAGAGGTCGTCGATCCAGCCGGGGATAAACATGGCGCCCCGTAAAGGGAAGCTCGATTTTAGGAGATAGAACATCCCGATCAAGAAGGGCATTTGCAACAAGACTGGAAAACAACCGGTGAGTGGGTTGGCTCCCGATTCTCGATAGAGGTTCATCACCTCCATTTGTGCTTTCTTCGGATCTTTTTTGTATCTCTCTTGGATAATTTTCACTTTTGGAGCGAGCTCTTGCATCTTGGCAGTAGAGCGGATCGACCAATTGTTGAGGGGGAACATCATCGCCTTCAGGGCGATTGTGAGCAGGACGATCGATAGGGCCCAGGAGTGGGTGATCGCATAGAACATATCCATCAAAAGAGCGAGGAATTTTGCAAACGGTTGAGAGATGAAGGAGAACCAACCTTGAATGCTCAGCGCGGAGACATAATCTGGATTGTAATTTTCCAACGGTTTTTCATAGAGTGCGTCTAGATCTTTAAGGAGCGAATTGTCATAAGGGCCTGCAAAAATACGGAATGTTGTTAGCCCCGCTTTTAAAGGGAGTTGTGTCTGATAACCTGGATAATCTGCTGGAGGATATAGGTTATATCCTGGATCGATCAGTGTCAGGCGTGTAGGGAGATTATTCCCGTCAATTTGAACAGTTTTATAGCCTGGCTGTGTCGGTTCCAGTGGATCCATAATAACGCCTAAAAAGCCGTTGCAGTTGCTGATCCAGTTGGGGGAGATGTTCATCTCATGGATCGCCCCTTTTTTTGGGAGATCGATGGTGTCCACTTCGGAAAGTTTGTTCTTAGTGACTTGGATCCGGAGAAGGGGAGTATAGGAATTGCTCACGATTTCGACATCGGGAACGCCTGAGCTTAGCCAGAGGCCTTGGGGATTTCCATCAACTCGGATATCTAGGTTAAGGCAATAGGGGCCACTTTGTTCTTTTGGAATTGTATACGTTTTTGTGATTTGGGCTTGCCCAACTGAGCCTTGGAATTCGATCAGATTCTCTTCAAATCGGGTCACCCGGTAGGTTGCGTTCGCAATCCTAGGATCTTCCCCATTGATGTTTAATCCATAGTACTCAGCGGGAAGAGGGATCCCATTAAGGCCGCGTCGAAGAAGTGGGTAATAGCCACCGAGTTTCCCTTCTGCCTGTTTCCCATTTGGGGTTGAGTAGGCGTTTAAGGGGAATCTCGCATTTTGAGGAGATTGAGCAAGGATTTCCCGGTCGAAGTCGATCTCATTGACATAGCTCTTTGGATTTTGATTTCTTAAAGGGAGATTGATTTCGGCTAAGCTTCCCCCTTTAGTGGAAAAGACGAGTTGTTGGTAGTCATTTTCTAGCACATAGAACGATTCGTTGTCAGAGAATTGGATATTGGATTGGGCTACAAGTGGGGACGGAGCTTTTACTTCAGTTTGGACGGCGACCTTTTTTTCAAAGGGGACAGGTTTTTCAACAAATCGGTCGAAATAGGCGTTTACACCAAAAAAGGCGAGGCTGACGCAAACCATGAAAAGAAGGGTACGTTTATCCATGAAACTCTCGGGCTGATTAACTCAACCACGATAGCAAAATGGAATAATAGATGTCTATGAACCTGTTTCAAAAGAAATTTTCGATCTGTCACTCTTCCCGAGTTTGCTGCAACCTTGCCTCAAGGGCGGTCAGAAACTGGGCAAAGGCGGGAGTAGATCGGAGATTGTCGAGCCATTCGTCATCGATTAGTTCGTCAATAGTGGGAAGAGAGTGGGCCCAGAGAGCTTTATGGATAAGTTCCATCGCTTCTGGAAGACGGCCAAGAATCGAATAGAGGCAAGCGAGAGTGTAATAGGCCCCTTCGTTGCCAAGAGTTCCCGCTTTAGTGATTTTGATCTCTGCATCCATGTAGAGCT
>CAYWDE010000331.1:0-2034 GCA_964456885.1 uncultured bacterium
AGTCTCTTGGCTCTTCTATCTGACTGTCATGGTCACAATGACCGCAGGATCTCTCCTCCTCATGTGGATTGGTGAGCAGATCAGTGAAAAAGGGGTTGGCAACGGGATTAGCCTAATCATTGGTATCGGTATTTTGTCCTCATTTCCTCGTACAATTGGATCTATTATCAGTCAATTGAACTTAGGTTCTCAAGAGGCGGGTCAGCTCACGTTTCCGATGCTGATTGTGTTGTGCGCCCTCTTTGTCTTCATTACGATTGGGACGATTCTCGTGATTCAGGGCCAAAGACGGATCCCTCTTCAATATGCACGGAGAATTGTGGGGCGTCATGAAGTGCAAGGGGGAAATTCCCATATCCCTCTCAAAGTGAATTACGCAGGGGTAATCCCTGTGATTTTTGCCTCGTCGCTACTGATGTTTCCTGCGACGATTGGGCAATTCTTAGGAAAAGGGACTTGGTTCGGTCAACTGACCGCTTATCTGATGCCTGGAACTTGGGTTTACATGACATTTTATGTCCTGTTGATTATATTTTTTACTTACTTTTGGACAGCTACCCAATTTAAGCCAGAGCAAATCGCATCGGATATGAAAAAAAACGGCGCTTTTGTTCCTGGGATTCGCCAAGGGAAGCCGACTCAAGATTTTCTTGAGACGACGATGGGGCGTATCACCCTGGCAGGCGCAGTTTTCCTAGCCATCATCGCTATTTTGCCGACACTGGTCGGGCGATTGATGGGAGTAGATGCAAACATTAGCCAATTTTTTGGCGGAACCTCTCTTCTCATCTTGGTAGGAGTTATTTTAGATACAACGAAACAAATTGAATCTCACCTACTTATGAAGAGATATGAAGGGTTTATGACCAAGGGACGTCTCCGCGGACGTTAACCCTTGTAGTTTAACAAGTAACCATGTTATTTTAGACGGAAGGAATTAGATATGCCTAGAGTCATCGGAATAGATATTCCAGACAAGAAGCGCCTAGAGATCAGCTTGACCTACATCTATGGGATCGGTCGTAAGCTTTCGAACCAGATTATTGAAAAGTTGGCATTGAATAAGGATATGCGGGCTGGTCAGTTGACTGAAGATGATATTGCTCGTCTGAACGCGATTCTCCAATCTGAATATGCAGTTGAAGGGGATTTACGCCGCCAAGTTCAGAACAACATCAAACGCCTTGTTGGAATTCACTGCTACCGTGGAATCCGCCATAGAAGCGGATTGCCAGTGCGCGGTCAAAGAACCCGTACTAACGCACGTACCCGTAAAGGTAAGCGCAAAACAGTTGCCAACAAGAAAATCTAATTAGGAGTGAACCTTGGCTAAACAAGAACAGAAAACTCCGCCTAAAAAGGCTGGAGTCCGCGTAAAAAAGAAGGTTGCTCGCACAGTCCCAGCCGGAATTGCGCATGTAAAAGCGACATTTAACAACACAACTGTAGCCATCACAGACCTCGCTGGAAACGTGATCTCCTGGTCATCTGCTGGAAAAGCAAACTTTTCAGGATCGAAAAAATCGTCTGCATTTGCAGCGACTGTTGCGGCGCAAAACGCAGCAAGAGACGCAATGGCTGTCGGCATGAAAGAGTGCGAAGTGAACCTGAATGGACCTGGAGCAGGACGTGAATCTGCTGTTCGTGGTCTCATGAGTGCTGGACTTTCTATTAGTATCATTCGCGATAAGACTCCTGTGCCTCACAACGGGTGCAGAGCTCGCAAACGTAGACGTGTATAAGAGGAGAAACTAACATGCCCGTAAAGTATGGCAAATTTGAAATGCCAGAAAAAATCAAAATCGATGAAGCAAGTCAAAGTTCGACATTCACTCGCTTCATAGTAGAGCCCTTCGAGCGTGGATTTGGCCATACTGTTGGCAACGCCCTCAGAAGGATCATGTTAGCCTCTCTCGAGGCGCCTGCGATCCTCTCTATCCGGATCGAAGGAGTTCCTCATGAGTACATGGCTGTCGAAGGCGTCATCGAAGATATGACCCACATTGTCCTTAACTTTAAAGGATCCCTTCTTCG
>CAYWDE010000332.1:0-2033 GCA_964456885.1 uncultured bacterium
CCGCTTTATTTAGAGGAAGAAGGTTGTCCCATTCGGGTGTACGATCAATCTGCCCTCCTAAGATAGCACGATTGCTATCAACAACCTTTGGAATTGATCCAAGTAGGGTTCTGTATACTGATGGTAAGAGTTCCCTTACGATTGATCCTCCTCCATCGCATCCAACCAGCAAATCCCCGGTAGCATGCGATCCATCTTCAAAATGAGCAATTACTTCATCGTTCTTGTCTTCAAACATGACAAGACGCTTGTTCCATTCAATGCTTACCCCTTCCTGCAAAAGGCTTCTCAATTCTGAACGAAGAAACTGAACTGCAGCATCTTGCCCTTGTGAAACACTGAAAAAAGGTTCCATTTTTTCATTCGCACAGGTAAATCCATCACCCACATCAGCAACCTTGGCCAAGGACAAACGATTCATTTTTTCAGGCGTCAATAGCGCAGCTAATGCATTCATTCCCAGCGAACGAATTGAAATCCGATATCCTTGAGATCTACTTGTAGGACTCTCATCTCTTTCAAAAACGGTGACATGGAATCCAGCTCTGATAAGGCCTTGAGCCAAAGCCAATCCTCCCAGTCCAGCTCCAATAATTAATATTCGACTCTTCATTTCATTTACCTTTCTCGTCATTTAACCATTTAATTTCTGATTCAAGGAGAGAGAGCCCGTATCTCAATGCCTTGAGGCGAATTTCTTTATGAGGCGAATCAGTTAAAGTCCCTAGCCTCTCTTCGATTTGTTTGTATTCTTTATGTATCCTCTCAACTTTTTCCAATCTTTCCTGAAACAGCCGGATCATCTCATTGCGATCTGTTACGAAAAAGAGTTTGAGAAGAAACTCATTACGTGGAGTTTCTTCACTTGTTGGACTTTTGAACCAATCCTTAAATTCCATCCGCCCTGTTTCTGTGATAGAAAAAACTTCTTTCTTTTTCTTTCCCACATAGGCAACTTCCGAAAGTGCTTTTCCTTCTTCAGCCAAAACCCTCAGCATCGGATAGATTGTAGAATCAGATTCACGCCAGAAATATTTAGTTGATCTTCCCATAAGAGATTTGATCTCATACCCCGTGCTAGGGCCATCAAGAAGGATTCCCAAAATGGCATATCTTGTTTTATTAGATGATTTCATCAAAAATACCCAGTTTCTAGGTATTTTATCGAAACTGGTATTTACAAGCAATGAAAGGTAATTTTTGACAAGACAAGTGAATGAGCATTCTCATTTACCGTTACGCAAATTTTACGCACTGGACTGGAAAAAACTGGCATAAAATGGCACAAAGCAACACAATTAGTGGCTTCATAAACCATTGATTTATCTATGCCTATGCGTTCTGATTTATGCTGGTTTGTGGAAGGAAAAGCGACTCATAACCCGTAGGTCTCAGGTTCAAATCCTGGTTGCCCCACATTTCTTTCCGAGTTTATCGCACTAAAAATGAGCCATTTGCGCAGTACAAGCCAAATTGCCTAAAAGTGCGATTCCTCTCCATGGACCATTTGTGGACCACTCGCCTACAACAATTGGCGATAAGCCTAGCAGCTAACCTTTGAAAACTAAAACCAAAGGTAGCTTCATGAAAGGCATCGACAAACGCACCCACAAAGACGGGACGGTTTCCTACCGCGCCCGCGTTCGCATCAAAGGACATCCGATAATCATCCAATCATTCGCTTCCAAAACTCTGGCTATGAAATGGAAGCGCGATACTGAATCGGCCATCGAACGAGACACTTTCGCTTATGAGAAGCCAGGGAGCAGACATACCCTTTCCGAACTGATCGACCGCTATATCGAAAAAGTTTTACCTACCAAACCAAAAAACGCCCGCAATGTGCACCAGCATCTTCTCTGGTGGAAACAAGAGCTTGGAAGCTATCTCCTCTCAGACATCAAACCCAATCTACTCTCACAAAAACGCGACAATCTGCTTTCAAGTCCCACATGCAAAAATAAGCCCCGTTCTCCCACAACTGTCGTTCGCTACCTTGCGAGTCTATCTCATGCCTTTTCTGTTGCTTTGAG
>CAYWDE010000333.1:0-1983 GCA_964456885.1 uncultured bacterium
TTTCTTTATTAAACCTATCTCCTACTTGGACAGTCCCTACAGAAGACAAGCCAGAGCCTGAACTGATTGATCCGGAAAAAGAAATCAGCAGCTTATCGGCTTCCTTGGAAACATGCGAACTTTCGGATCTAATTTCCCTCCACGATCTTTGCATAAAAATAATAGAAAAAATGGTCTCGCAGCAAGCCGATTCTCAATCGGCGACAGTGATAGGCCACCTCGGAATTGCTAGCTGCAGCAAAGTGCTATATCGCCGGATTTATGGGCTGACTCAGAGGAAGATGTGGAAATGGATAGGATGGACGGCTGCAATTCTATTCTACTTTTTCGTAATTATGGATAACGACAAACCGGCTTCTAATACGTCGTACGAAAACAGCAGCTATCAAACGAAATCCTCCTACGAGCCCTCTTCCTATGGCTTGACTGCTCAAGAGAAAGAGGCCATTGAATGGCTTGGAATCCTTTATGAGGATGGGCTTAAAAACTTAAGAGGCAAGGGATATCCCGACCGGCAGATTGCGCAGGCGATCCTTAAGGAAATGAGAAACGCTGGATATTCCGATGTCGCAGACTATTTGCTAGATCTGGAGAAAAAATCATGACGCAGATATCCAAACCATCATTTCCTCCGGGCTGGGTGTTGCCAGGAGGATCGAGAATTTTGAAAAGAGTCGATAAACAGCAGTTTGTCGAAGCGTTCCTTCTAGATAGCGGAGAATATCTTTATCTCTTTCATGATGAAGAGATAGTGAAGAAATTCAAAAGCCGGGACATACCTCATGAAGTCTTGTTCGCTGGGGGACTTGAAATCGTAGGAAAAAGGTATCCCGACCATAAAGAAGGGGATATTCCTGAAAGGCTGAAAAATCTAGTTCAAAGAAGAGGATTGGATGCAATCGCCGGGATGTCGGAGCTGAAAAAGATCCTTATTCGTGACGTGATTCAGCCATTTTTAAACTGGGAAGCCTACGAGAAATACGGAGTTACGCCATCTAATGGGATTTTGTTTTTCGGACCTCCAGGGTGCGGGAAGACATTCATAGCAAAAAAACTGGCGGAAGCGCTGAGAGCCGAACTCATTGAAATGAGCGAAGGAACCGTGGGAAGCCCTTACATACATGCGACATCGAGCAATATTGTGGAAGCGTTCCGCAAAGCAGAGCAGATGGCTCCTTGCGTGCTTTTCGTGGACGAAATTTCCGGACTGATGCCCAGAAGAGATGGGCTTTCTTCATGCGAGCAATATCGCGAAGCAGAAATTAGTGAATTCCTTATACATATGGAGAGTAGCGTCAAAAAAAAGATCCTGGTTATAGGAGCCACTAATTTTCCAGAAAGAATCGATCCTGCTATTTTGCGTTCTGGTCGAATGGATAAACGTATTTTCATTCCTCCACCGGACACAGAAGCAAGGGAAGAGCTTTTCAAGCTATCCTTAGAAGATCGTCCGTGTGAATCAAATATCAATTATCGGGAACTAGCTAAATCTACAGAAGGATTTATGTCCTCAGATGTCAAGCTTGTTGTAAATAATTCAGCCCTAAAAGCGTTGCAGGAAGAAGCTTTAATTTCCATGGACCTACTCGTCGCAGAGATAAATCAATATACTCAATCCTTGAATCAGAATGAGATAAGAAAGTATCTAAAATTCCAAACGCTGCACAGAAGCTAGGGAAAATTCTTTCCTTTAGGAGTTGAGATGTTTGAATCCCACCTACAATTCTATTGTCCGCCTGACGATACTGTTATTTGGCGCTATTTAAGTTTCACGAAGTTTGCCTCCATTTTAGATCGCAAAGCCCTTTATTTTTGTCGCGCTGATTTGTTAGGGGACCCTTACGAAGGATCTTATCCAAAAGCTAATCTTCCATTGCGAGATGAATACTTCAAGAAAATGGGATTTTCTCCCACCCTGGTTAATACCTTGCTTGCTGATAGTCGTCATTCAAGAAAGCAGATGTATGTCAACTGCTGGCATGC
>CAYWDE010000334.1:0-1963 GCA_964456885.1 uncultured bacterium
AATCGCCATTTCTTTGCCCTCCGGCATCAACTGGGTAAATCCCCCCTCTTTCCCTTTGGCCATTTTGTTCATGATCCGGACGTTGGCAAAGGTGCCACGCATCATCACTTCGTGATTCCCTCTCCGGCTCCCATAACTATTAAAATCTTCTTCTTTTACACCGTGGGAGATCAGGTATTGGCCTGCAGGGGTGTTGGGTTTGAAGGCTCCTGCAGGAGAAATGTGGTCGGTAGTCACCGAATCACCAAGTAAAAGGAGGGGACGCATATTGGTAAAGGGGAGCTCAGTTTTGGGCACAAAGAACGGGGGTTTCCGGATGTAGGTGCTCTTTGGATCCCAAGGATATTGGGCACTTTTTTTCACTGAGATCGTTTCCCAAACTGGGTTGTCTTTAAGAATGTGGGAATACCGTTTTTTGAACATGTCGGGCTGCAACCCTTTTGCCACTGTATCGTGGATCTCTTTTGAAGAGGGCCAAATATCTTTTAAAAAAACGGGTTGCCCATTTTTGTCTTTTCCAAGGGGCTCTTTCTCTAAGTCGATATGAACTGTTCCCGCAAGCGCAAATGCGACGACTAAGGGGGGGGACATGAGGAAGTTGGCTTTGACAGAGCTGTGGATCCGCGCTTCAAAATTCCGGTTGCCGCTGAGGACACTCGCTGCAATCAGGTCGTGCTCCTTGATCGGATTTTCAATTCTTGCTTCGAGGGGACCACTATTTCCGATACAGGTGGTACAACCATAGGCAACGAGTTGAAAGCCGAGCTCGTCGAGATATTTTTGGAGGTCTGTTTTGGCAAGGTAGTCGGTCACGACGCGGGAGCCTGGAGCTAGACTAGTTTTTACCATTGGGTTCACTTTAAGCCCTTTTTCGACCGCTTTTTTAGCGAGGAGGCCAGCTCCAATCATCACAAAAGGGTTGCTTGTGTTTGTACAGCTTGTGATCGCTGCAATCACAACTGAGCCGTGTCCCAGTTTCTCCTGGTAGGGGGTCGCTTCATTATATCCTGGAGAGGTGACAGGGGTAGTGATGGGGCGGTTGGTGACCATCTCCTGCTCACTCCACATCGAAGTCGCCTCTCCCGGTTTTTCGCTCCCTCCAGAATCTCCCGGTGCATCAAGGGCAAACGATCCGTCTGAACGGATGCAGACTGCTTTCTGAAAATCGGAGGCCCCTTTTTCATAACCTCCCGCAGAAACAGGGGCGGTGAAGAGCTCTTGGAATTTTGCCTTTAGTTGGTTTAGCGGAATCCTATCTTGAGGCCTCTTAGGCCCCGAGACTGAGGGTCTTAAAGAGGAGAGATTGAGCTCGATCACCTTGGTGTAGTCGATCTCCCCTTTGCGAGGGATGCCAAAGAGCTCTTGGGCTTTGAGATATTTTTCAACGAGAGAGATGTGATTCTCATCTCGGCCTGTCATCCGGAGGTAATCGAGTGTTTTTTCATCGACAGGGAAAAAGCCCATGGTCGCTCCGTATTCGGGGGCCATATTCCCAATGGTGGCCCGATCAGCAACCGTTAAGCTCGCTGTCCCAGAGCCGAAAAATTCGACAAATTTACCAACCACTTTTTCTTTCCGAAGCAGTTCTGTGACGCGGAGAGTGAGGTCTGTTGCTGTAACCCCCTCTGGCATCACTCCGTCGATGTGGACTCCGATCACTTCTGGCGTTTGAATGGAGACAGGTTGTCCGAGCATCGCAGCTTCCGCTTCGATTCCCCCCACTCCCCATCCGACAATTCCCAGGCCGTTGATCATAGTAGTGTGTGAATCGGTTCCCACCAAAGTGTCTGGATAAAGGACTCCATCTTTTTCTGTGACGACAGTAGCGATGTGCTCTAGATTGACTTGATGGACAATCCCTATGCCAGGGGGGACGACTTTGAATGTTTTAAACGCCTCTTGGCCCCAGTTGAGAAACTCGTACCGTTCCCGATTACGCTCAAATTCGATCTGGAGAGTGAAT
>CAYWDE010000335.1:0-1914 GCA_964456885.1 uncultured bacterium
TCCATCCTTTTCTTTTTTAATAGCCCGCACAATTCGACCATTCTATTTAGCAGATCTGCATGGGGGCTTTTCTTTTTTTGCTCAAGAACGGCTAAGGCCTCTTTATAGGTAAACCGTTTTTGGCTTTTGATGAAAGAGCGCTCAATTTGATAGTCGATCATATCCCCATTGGGATTGAACTCAGCAAAAACCGATTGGGTAAGTCTAATCACTTTAGGTTTTAAGCTGCAGAGTTCATTTGACAATTCTTCAGGGAGCATCGGGACGCACTGGCCTGGAAAATAGGTGGAATTGCAGCGTAAATAGGCCTCTCTATCGAGATGGCTTCCCGGTCTTACATAGTGGCTTACGTCTGCAATGTGGACCCCAAGAAAATAGTGGCCTCTGTCATCTTTTGTTACAGAGATCGCATCGTCATAATCTTTTGCTGTATCTGGATCGATTGTAACAACTTCCCAATCGGTTAAATCTTTCCGATCTTTAGGGGAGGCTTTTTTTCCGTAGGTTTGCGTTTCAGCAATCGCTTCCCGGCTAAAGCCGTCGGGAAGTGCAAATTCTTGAATAGCGGCTTGGATATCGACAGACGGGTCAGAGATATGCCCGATATACTGGGTCATTTCGGCTTTAACACCCTCTTTATCGCTATTCCAGCTCTCCACTTTACAAATAACCCGATCCCCCTCTTTCAAGGGAGTTTTCGATGTCACTGTGACCGGTTTTTCGATTCCTAGAAGCGGTGCATAGGCAATATAATGTTTCGCCGCTTTCTGAATAATAATCCCAGCTAAATGGGAGCGGCTTCTTTTAAGGATGGCCACAACAACCCCTTCAGGCCCTTTTGCTGAGACGACAGGATTCACTTCGGCCTCTACAGTATCCCCATCGACAGCTCCAGCAGTAGAGTGTTTAGGGATAAAGACGTCAGGCCCTTCTGAGCATCGGACAAAACCGAATCCTTTGGGATGGACGCTTATTGTGCCGGTAATGAGGTTTGCCCCACTTGGCAAAGTATATTTTTCTTTTTGTAAAGAAAGCTCCCCTTTGGCGATGAGATCGTCTAGAACTTCTTTAAAGAGGCGGTGGTGGACATCGGCGATGTCTAGTTGGTGAGTCAGCTCTGATAATGTAGAGGGATTATAGCGCTTTCCGCGGATGTATTGGGTAACTGTTTTACTTAAGTTAGAGGCTATTTTAGGTTTTTTGGGCCCCTTTCTCTTTTTATTTGAGGTCATATCTCAATGATAAAAGAGGGGGGCTTATGGCACAAGAGATTTAAAAATTGGGTTTGAATTTTTTCTTGTGTACTTCTTTAAGCATATTAAAAAATGGGCCGTTTTGGGAATCCCCCTTGATGGAAATTTCTTCAATTGCCCCTAGGATATTCTTAGCCTCAATCGATAGGGATCCTTTGTCCTTAGAAGAAAAATCGGTATTGCTGAGAATGAACTCTTTTTCTGAGTCTGGCAATCGGTTGAAAAGGGCCCTCAATTGGATCAGCTGCACCCCATGGGTAGCTAAGGGTTCAAAATCAAAATTTTTTCTGATGTTGGAAAAGATATAGGCTCTTACAACTGCTGAGGTCAGAATTACGCTATTTTTTAAACTTGCCCAATCTTGATTGAAGGTGGAGAGGTCTTCTGAGGGGAGAGTTTTCTGAAAAAGGTCTATCGCTTTCTCGACAAACCGGAAGTTCTCTTCCGGTATATTTTTATAGAGATTCAGTTTTTGTGTGAGATTCATCGCTTCAAAAGGGAGCGGGGGATTTTTAAAGAGATTTCTAATCGATTGAAATCCCCCTTGAATTTTCTCTGCAATAAACGTGAAAAAGTGGGCTACGATATCCCATATTTTTTCAATCAATCCTCTTGTTTTTTCTTTTTCTATTTGAGGGGAGGGGAGAGTCGAAGTGATTGG
>CAYWDE010000336.1:0-1882 GCA_964456885.1 uncultured bacterium
TGGAACCCGCCTCTTGGCCAGAAGTGGAGCAGGTCTGGTTCTTTAAACTGATTTCACCCGAATTAGAAAAATTGCGAAGAAGCTATTTCCTTCCGGCACATCCTGGAGGGCATGCATTCCACATCGCAGTCGCCATCAAACCACGCACAACCACATTTGATTCCCCTCTTCCTAAGCCGCTTATGAGGATCAATCCCGCCTTTATCGCAGCTTAAAGCGGCTCAATCATTCTCAAATACGTTCTAAGAGTGTGTTCTAAGATCTCTTTTGCTATTCAGTGTAAAAAAAAGGAATTTTTTCTTAGAATTTGCACTTTTTTGAAAAAGGTAATTCAATGTCTGCTCTCTCAAAACCCCTTCCTTACGACCCCAAGGAAAACATCCAAATTCAGCTAGTGCCCCATAAAACACAGTTTCAGCATGAGCTATTCAACAATCACTTTGCCGACTTTAAAATCACCCAATTTAAACCGCTCAAAATTCACGACGAAACGGTTGTCATCACGAGGCACGTAATCACAGGAATGGAACTCACAGAAGTCGACTTTTCTCGTCACAAAGATGCTATAGTTTTTATGCGGATCCAATATAAGAAAATCACCTTGCAATGCCAAAATGGCGAGCTCAATGAGATGATCCAAAAGATTTTCCAAGGAAAATTTCCTTTGCCCAATTAATTTTTATTTGCAGAGTCTGAGAGACTGTTAACGGATTTGAATTTCGTCGATTTTGGGGATTATTTTGGCTAATTTTTAGCTCTTTTTTGGGGTTAATATACGGAGCTGATATTAACCCCAAAATCGACTGAAACCAAATCCGTTAACAATCTCTGAGATCTTTATTGTTGCACAATTCCTAGAGGGTCGACAATAATTCTTCCCATGATTGCTTTAAACCTTCCAGGTATTCAGCCTACGGCGGTTATTGCTCAGCCACCCCATTGTGGCGATCTAGTCAAAAAGATCGCTCTTAAGTGTTTGAAAGAATTGGCTGCAACTTTAGCAATCAATACAGTCATCGCCTGTTTCGTCACGACCCCTGCCGGACTCTCTCTCTTAGTAACAGCGGCGCTTATGCAACTGACTGTAAGTCTATTTTTCCATTCGGTCGGTGCTTTCGCCTCTTATAAAGCTCTGCAAGAGGGGGCTACTCGAGGCAGATATGAAAATTTACTCTCTATTTGCAGATGGTTTACCGGAACAAATTTCGCCCTTTTTACAGGTTACAATGCACAAACTCTGATCCATGAATCGGGACACGCTGCAGCCTCTTTGTTAACCTATGCAAAACCACGCCCGTTGATTGAGATCTACCCATTCACAGGAGGGGTCACTCAATTCAACAAATCAAAACTCTCCCTTTTTGGGAAAAAAATGGGGGCCCCCGCCTCCAACTGTTTTCTCATCGCAAGCGGCCCAGGATTAACCCTCCTTGTCTCTGCAATTCTCTTAGCTGTGGGCGTGGCAACACATAAAAAACGGCCCGAATTGAGCAAATACTTGATCATGTGGGGTCTGATCGATTTTTTAAATCATGCCCACTACGCCTACTCAGCGCTAGGAGCTCCCACCTGGAATCTGGCGCACGATTTTGTCCGCCTCTCTATTTTTGGATTAAGTCCAATAACGGCAACGGTCGGACTGATAGCGGCGCCGATTGTGATTGCGGTTGGAGTGCACTATTGGATGAGATCGACTGAACCGAGATTAGTAACGACTTAAAAAAAGGCCGCTTGAAGATCTCAAGCGGCCAATAGAATTAGAATTCGAAAGCGGTTTTAATTGTTAAACCGTGGAGAAAGAAGTTCGATGCAGCCCCGTTTGTGTGGGAAGTTGCATCAGCTGTTAGATCAGCTAAAAAACGCATCATGTTCTGTTCCCAGA
>CAYWDE010000337.1:0-1848 GCA_964456885.1 uncultured bacterium
CTATTCTTCTTCCCAATTTGATCTTTCAAGCTTTCCATGCAGTTTTTGATGTTTGGTTTGCTCTCGGTTCTTTTGTCTCTGGGATGTTTTGGGGATGGTTATATGAGAGGCAGAAATCTCTGGTAGGACCCATTGTTTCTCATGCATTAATCGGTCTGTTTTTTTTATTTTTTCTTGACTATCTAGATCTTTTTAAAGGTGTTTAGAATATGAAATTATTTATTGAGCGAAATAGTTTAATACATATCGCATTGCTAGCGACGAGTGTATTATTAGGAGTCTATATTTCTCCTTGGTTGTTTGCTTTCTGGCTAGCTTTTCAGTGTGTTGACGATGTTTTTTATTATTGTTTTGGATTCTCCGTTTTCAACTCTGAAATTCGTATTCAACGAGGATATCAGTTTGCTAATTTATTCTTATCTGGAACAACTGGGGATGGGAGAGATTACGGATTTAACCTATATGATGGAAACCTTACAAAAATAGGCTCTAAAGCACAGATTGATAAATGGGAATTTATGCTGAAAGAGCTTCAGATAGGTCCTGGAGATTCGCTGATTGATATTGGATGCGGGAACGGGGATTGGCTCAATTATGCAAAATCAAAAGGAATTAATACTGTCGGTGTAAATATTTCTGTTGAGCAAGCTGACGTATGCCGTTCTCAGTATGGGCTTGATGTCATCTGTTGTAATTGGAAGGATATTTCAAAAAATCAGAGCCTTAGAGATAAACTTTACGCACAATTTGATGCAGTTACTTTCATGGATACAATAGAACATTATGTGCCTGCAAAATTTGGCCAAGATATTAAAGCACAAGATACGATCTATTCAAGCATGTTTGAACTAGCGCACAAATTGCTGAAAAAGAACTCCTTGTCCAGTCGTATCTTTATCTCTTGTTTGCATCGGAAAAACAAAGGATTTGAAAGTCTAAGGGAAGCCATCACTCTTTTTCTACTCGATAAATACCATTCGGGATGTTATCCGATAGGAGATCATGGGTTAACTAAAAATGCCAGTCCCTATTTTTCAGAGTTAAAAAGATATGATAAAACAGAAGATTATCGGTTAACTTCTGTCCTTGATAGGAATCATTTTGGAGCTCCGAAAATCAAATTAAATTTGCAAAAAGTGCTTTATATTCCTTTACTTTTCTTGCTTGATCCTTGCCACATCCATAAGTGGGTGGAAATATGGATTGACGGTTGGATGTGGTGGCATTTTGGTGACTGCGCCTGGGATCAGACTTATGGGGGAGAGCAGCAAACACAAAAAAGAAGGGCTACTCTTTGGTGGATTGTTTTGCAGACTCAAAAAACAGCCTCTTCAATCTAGCCCAATAATAGGGCCAAAAGAGCCATTCGGATAGGCACCCCATTAGCCGCTTGTAAAAAATAGGCGGCGTAATCGGTCTCATCGATCCGCTCGTCAATTTCACCTACACGTGGCAGTGGGTGTAAGATCCTTAAGTTTTTTTTTGCCCGTTCGAGTTGTTTAAGTTTAAGCTGACAGCTTGTAGAAAGTTCAATATTTTTTATCCGTTCTCTTTGGATGCGCGACATATACAGAATGTCGACTTTTGGAATCACAGCATCTAATTTCTTGTGGAAAGAGATGGGGACCCCTCCCTTTTTCAACTGGGAAAGAATTTCTTCTGGCAACATCAAATTTTCATCAGAGATAAAGTGTAAATGGACCGCGTAGTTCGCTAAAGCTAAACAAAGCGAGTGGATTGTCCTCCCATATTTTAGGTCGCCAGCAATTGCAATCTGCAGGTTGTCGATTTTCCCCTGGCACTCCTGAATGGTGAAGAGATCAATCAGTGTCTGGGTTGGATGTTCAT
>CAYWDE010000338.1:0-1822 GCA_964456885.1 uncultured bacterium
ACTTTCTCCTCATGAAGACATAGCGCTCCGAGCCGCAATTGCAGAAGCCTTTGAAGAGAATGCAGATGCTGCATTGATCGCTTTACACAGGAGTCTTCTGAATAAGACTTTGGCTAGCAATCCTGAGGAATGGAAAGGGGAATTTGTTCGATTATATAGAGGGATGGAGAGGGTAGTTGGTTTTTTGCTTTCAGAAAAGACGCCGTTATCTATTGAAGAGTTAGATTGGATTCTAAACGATACCCCTCTTTTAAAACCTTTAGAAAGAGACGCTCTCAGAGTCTATTTAGATGGGCGTCGAGAGCTTGTAAATAGAGGTAGTTCAATTCCCCCCACAATTGCAGAAATTTACGGGGTTGTGGAAGAGCCTTCCGATCAAAAGTCGGCAGATGAAAATTTAGAAACGGATCTCCCCGTTCACGTTGATAGCGTTTTGGTTAAAGAGGCGCCACTCGAAAGCGAGAGTCGCTTTGGAGCTGTCGATCAAACTCAATCCGAGAGCCATCCCCCAATGCTTTTTACTGACAATTGATTTCGATTCTACATCGACAATCTCATCTGTTTCTGGAAGACGGACAAGAACAACGGCAGGTTCCGGCTCTACATAAGTGAGGAGGTAGGTGGCGTTGATATAAGGGGCAAAAACCCAAGCCCGATACGACATCCCGCAAGAGGCTTGCACCTCTTTGTATTTAAGGCGGTAATTACTGACGATATTATAGGGGGCCCCGTCTACAATGAAATATCTCGGCTTTTGATTCGTCTGAAAATATTTCGCATCGGCTCCGATAAAGAAATCTTGCCGTCTAAATAAAATGAATTTGCTCCCCACGCCCCAGCTTAAGGCCCGTTTAGTGAAAATCTCCTGATCGAGTTGTAATCTAGAGCTTCCCACAATTCCATACAGATCGAACCCATTTTTTATATTTATTGTAAGGAGACCTGCATATGTGGAGAGTTTTAGAAAGGTTCTCGTATGGGTAACACCTTCCAATTTGAATTCATCTTGAAAACGTTGCTGATAAACCCAGTCATCGAGATAACCGGCTCGGAAAGAGCACCAACCCGGTTTCAGCCAGATCCCTTTTTTCATCAGACCTGGCTCTGCTGGGTTCCCGCTTAACATGGCAGAGAGCGGGGTGAAGGAGAGGAGAAAAAAAAAAGACCAAATGAGATTGCAGCTTCTCTGAAGAAGCGATTCGTGCCTACGAAGAGCCATACCGTTTTTATACAGGTAAAAAATTTGTTGCGCAATAAATTCGTCACTTCGGTATGGAACGAATTAAGCGGTTAGGAGCTTTTGAATGTCTTTAGCTGACACAATGGGTCAACTCGAAAATCTTCTTTCAGAAATTGCGAGGGATTTAGGTAAAGTCTTGAGGGGAAACCGATCGGCAGCCCAGCGGGTCCGCGTCGGGACGCTCCGGATGGAAAAGGTTGGGAAACAGTTCCGGAAGCAATCTGTTCATGCCGAAAAGGCGGGAAAACTCCGAAAACTGAAGAAAAAAGCGAAGAAAAGAAAGCGCTGAGTAGGGTATCATAGCTTCCCTATGGAAGCATCAGTCCAAGGTTTTTCTTTAAAAGGGTATGGGGTTGCAGACGAAGTGGAGATTGCCCATGTGATCCCTGGCGACCAGATCCTCTTTGAACTCACCCGAAAAAAACGGCTCCCCAAAAAAGGGCGCCTTCTAGAAATCCTCACCCCTTCTCCTGATCGGGTTACCCCCCGCTGCGCCCATGCCTCTACCTGTGGGGGCTGTTGCTGGCAACAGATGTCCTATACGGCTCAGCTTAAAGAAAAAGAGATGAGGGTAAAAAAAGC
>CAYWDE010000339.1:0-1815 GCA_964456885.1 uncultured bacterium
TTTCCGATCTATTTCAAAATCGGCTAAACTTATGTTAACTAACTCTGCTTCTAAACTACGGAGTTTTTCATAAAAAACATTATAAATTTTTTCAATTTTCTGAGTTGTATCTCGAAATGGGTTTTTGCCAGCTACATTTCGAATTATTCCTATCCTTTTTCCTTTGAGCCCCGTTTTACTTAGAAACTCTACATAAGACTTAGGCCTTTGCATTCCAACTGTTTTGAGATCATTTGGATCTGGGGTAGCTATCGCAGTAAGCGTGATTGCTAAATCCTTTACAGTACGGGCCAAAGGGCCCGCAATTCCATCCAAATTGTATCGAGGAAAGATCCCCGATTGGCTAATTAAACCCGTACTAGGCCTTAATCCATAAACCCCACAAAATGCAGCTGGGACGCGAATTGAACCGCTATTGTCTGTCCCTATACCGATCAGAGCAAAATTCGCACTGACTGCCGCGGCCGATCCTCCACTAGATCCCCCTGTGTTTTCCTTCGGATTGTAGGGATTACCAATCCGACCGCTTCGACTGCTAATTCCCCAAAACCCTTCTGCAAACTCATCCATACTTGCTTTGCCTAAAATAATCGCTCCGGCTTTGCGTAACTGTCTAACAAGATAGGCATCTTGGACAGGTTGAGACCCGAGCAAAGACAAGGACCCCGAAGAAGAGGGAGTATCATAGCTGTCAACGTTATCTTTAATAACAATCGGGATCCCGTGCAGAGGGCCATATAATCTCCCGTTTTTCTGATAATATTCATCGAGTTCGCGCGCATCCTGAACAACCGAAGGATTAATAGTTACGAACGCATTGACGGGAGCGCCTCGACTTGTATCTAAATTCAGTTCTTTAATTCTTTGTAGATACGCTGTAATAAGTCCAACAGATGTCAAAGAACCTTGCTGTATAGATCTATGTACAGAGTCTATTGTAGCTTCTACCAATTGAAACTCGTTTGTCTCACTTTTTTGAGCAGACAGTGGATGAAAAAAAAGAATAGCAGATAAGACAATGGCTAACTTCATTCACACCTATAAACGCAGAAAATGCGCTCTCCTTTTCTCCTGTTTTACCAGATACAAATGATAAAAAAAACATCTTATGAATAAGAAGAGGTCATCAAAGTTGAGTATTAGGCGATTGTAATTTCTTTCGCAAGATAGAAGTCTTGAATGGTGTCCAGAAGCTGCACCTTCTCCTCATCGGCTTCTGAACGGCTTTTCGTCCAGAGATGAATCCCTTGCGGCCAGCTCGTTTATTGATCACGGCCGTTATAGCTGCTTCATGAAGATCATTTTTGCCAGTTGGATCCTAGATTAAATCAGTAACTTTACATAAGAACACAATCATTAGACTGATTCTTAATCGCATCGTCCAAAATGCGCCGCTCTTCTTCAGTTGGTGGGACCAGATCCTTATGAGTTAAAGGGCTAATAAAATCTAAAGAAGGGTTTATTTCTTTCAGTTTTTTTAACCCTAATTCATACAAAGAATCGTCTTGAAATTCAAGTTTCTTAAATTCCCTATTGGGGAATTGAATTTGATAGAGCGTTTCACTTAAAGAGCTTTTTGTTTGAGCAGATCTTTCTAAAACAGTGAAAATAAGACCCGCTATATAATAAATCCGATTGGCCTCATGAAAAACTCTTTTTATTTTCCCTCCCTGAAGTTCCACTTCTGCATGAATCTCATCTTGTAGAGCTTTTACCCCTGTTTTATTTTCCAGGTTTTTCAGGGCATTCAGCAAAAGGGGGTTCTGGATTGGAACTATTGTCATACTGGCAGCAATGTTCCTTGGAGAGGCAATA
>CAYWDE010000340.1:0-1787 GCA_964456885.1 uncultured bacterium
GGCTCTACTTCAACCGGACTGTGGCTACCTTCGCCCTCTCTTTCTTTTCCAAGCAGAAAATTACCAACTTGCTCAGCGGAGCAGCTCAAGCGTTCAGCTTCGCCGGGGTTGCTCAACTCCCTTTTATTGAACTGACCAAAACATTCACCTCCCCTCTAGAAAAAGTGATTGAGAGTGGAGGTTCCCTCACTAAAAGCTTAAATGCGAAAAGTTTGCAAAACTTATCAGTAACCACCGAGTTTTTAGTGCCTCCTGCTTGTGCAAAAGAGCCTTCTCATATGAGATCAGTTGTTCAGTCAATTTGCAAATTCGGAAATAAGGTTTTAGATAAAAGCTCTTGGGATCGCTATTGGCTTGTGACTTACAACAATGGGGTCGAAACAGCTCGTCAAATCTCTTATAAGGTTAATTTGGCAAATAACCCATTGGAAGGATGTGATTGCACTTTAGTTCCCAGTATCACAGGAGTCGCAATGAGTGGAGTTGATTTGTATTACGGAAAGGCGGCTTTTAGTGTATACCGTTCGTGATTGAAGAATCGTCTTTTGGGCGGGTTCAAAGCGCCTTAAATCAACTAAAAAAATGGGGCTAGTATTACACCAATACAAGCCCCATTTTTTTAGTTGATTTAAGGCAGCTTTCAATTCCGTCCAAACACCGATTCTTGAATTACGAACGGTATAACGGGCTATTAATCGTCCGCCTTAAATTACGAGCGTTATAACGGATTTGGGTTCAGTCGCGCTTCCCAATAAAAGGGGGTCTGGTGTATGGGAAGCTTATGGAAGGAAGAAAAGCTCTTGTATTCTCAACGCTAACTGCCGCTTTGATGATTTTTACAATCGCTGCAGTCGGCCATACTTTTCGGGAAGGGCCATCAATTGTCACCCATTCAAAAGGGTTCCCCTCATTTGGAAGCGCTGGAGCTGAAGTCGAAGTTGTTCTCGTTGAAGATTTTCAGTGTAAAACATGCCGCGTCTTTAGCCAAAAAGTGATCCCTAAGATTCAGGAGCAATATATCTCCTCTGGAAAAGTCCGCTTTACCCTTGTTCCTGTCTCTTTTCTCGCTGGCTCTCAATCGATTGCAAACGCAGCACTCGAGGTGTACCACCAAAATCCGAGTCAATTTTTCCCCTATCTCAAAGATCTTTTAAGCCATGAAGGGGAAATCAAAATGTCTGAGTTGATCCGATTTGCCCGAAGAAGGGGGGGGATCGATCTAGAGAAGCTCCAAAGGTGTATTGAAAAAGGGTGCCACAATCAAGAGCTTGAAAAAAACTTGGATTGGGCTAGAGAAGTCATGGGGGCTCAATTTAAAACACCGGCCCTTTATGTAAACGGTTCTCCTGGCTCCACCTACTCTTTTGAAGCGATTCAGCACCAGATCGATCAGATCTTGAGGAGACAATGAATTGGATTAAGGCTCAGGCTCTTTATTTAGCGTGGATTGTCTCTTTAGCCGCTGTTTTGGGTAGCTTATATTATGGGGAGATCCTCCATATAGAGCCTTGCCGCCTCTGTTGGTTCCAACGGATCGGGATGTTCCCTTTAGCCCTTTTCTTAGGGATCGCAGTTTATCAAAACGATCGGAAAGTGGCTATCTATTGCTTGCCATTGATCCTTTTCGGAGGGCTATTTGCTCTCTATCAATCTTTGATCCAAATTTTCCCCCAAATTCAGATCCGGATGCTCTGTGGAGAGGGGAGCCCCTGCACTCTAGCTGGGTATACCCCCTATTTAAGTCTTCTCGCTTTTTCCCTGATCGGGGTTTTGATCCTATTGTCTCC
>CAYWDE010000341.1:0-1779 GCA_964456885.1 uncultured bacterium
GAACCTTCAGGCCGATGAGACACATGCATCGAATGAAGCGGAGATCAAAAAGCACTCCCACCTCTTAGTCAATCCTCGCACCAATAAAGTCCTTTTTGCGACCCCCGTCCATCCAGCAGATTTCACAACAGAGATTTACAGCGTAGGGTACAATTCAGGCGTCTCGGCAGGCTATAGCTCCGGTTACGATAAAGGGAGTAGCGCAGGGTATGATCGGGGATTTTCAGTAGGTTATTCTACCGGACATGACGCAGGCTATAAAACAGGGCATGAGATCGGATATAAAAAAGGGAGAGCCGTCGTCCAAAATCAGGGCGGGCAATAGTGGAATCAATTTCCCGAACTGCCTTCAAATTTAGAGTTTTATTTTCATAAATATTCCATCCCTTTATTCTATTTGTTTTGATAGAGGGGTGGAAATGAAAAATAAACTCTTTTTAGTTCTTCTTTTAACTAAAACTCTTTGTTCAGTGTCATTGCCCTTTATCAAGCCGGTAAAAGAGCCCCATTTAAGATATATGAAGATTGGGACTGAGATAGGTGTTGGATACCGATTTCATCAACAGATCCATGGGATCGATTTTTCTCTCAATTACTCCTCTTTTTTTGGAGAGAGCTCAATTGGGGGTAAAGCGCTCTATCTTCTCTACCCTTTTTCTCATCCTAAAGCCCAAATTTATTTCGGAGCTGGAGCTGGCATTCTTCATGGCACATTACATCGGAAGGGGCCTACGATATGGGGAGATTGGGCTGTTGAAGTGAATAAAGAGAGGACCTACCCAACAATAGAAACTTCTCTAGGTTACCAATTCCCTATAGATAAAAAAATAAAGGTTTTTGCCCAAATCGATCTCACAATACCTTGGAAAAGTAAGCCCATAGCTCTCCTTATCACAGGCCCAGGGCAAGGGTGGAAGCCCGCCTTGAATTTGGGTTTAGGTTTTTAGTTTTTAGATTATATAATGTGTTATCTGTGAACTGTCCTGTGTATAACTGTTGAAAAAATGGGTTTTTAATAATAAAAACCGGGCGTATAATTTTCCTCTAAAAAAGGGGGAATTATGAATTCTACAGGAATAGTTATCTCAGCATTTGACGCACTGTTTGGTCGCACATTCATCATGGCGGGAAGTGGGCTTGCCGCTGGAGCCTTTTTTATAGAAACGGGAGCTTTAAGCGCCGGTAAATTTCTCCAAAATCATAAGGGGACTCTATCTAAAATCACGAAATTATCTTTGATTTTGATGGCTCTCATCTCTGCATTCTTGTTGACTGGGGGGATGAGTTTTGCTGCTGCTATTGGGATCAGTTTCTATTCACAAACAGATTTAACGGCTCCGTTATTAGCTGCAGTAGGGACGACGCTGATTGCGTTGCCCCTCCATTGGAAAGCCTTTAAATGGTCTAAGCTCATTTAGTTTAAACGGGGAGCACGGTAAGAGGTATAGGGAGCTTTCCACCCTCTTTATCAAAGAGCTCTTTCCCCAGGAAGGAGACGAGAGTCCCTTCTTTGTTTAACAGATGCTTCGAGACTGCTGCAGCGACCTCTTCCCTTGTGGCTGAGAGGACTTTTTGACGGAACTCTTCCCGCAATGCGTAGGTGCGCCCAGCCCTTTTCCAAGCGTAGGCAACCATCGCCCGGCTTCCGGGAGGGATCGGTGCGTCGAGAGTTTGCAATACCCCCAATTTTGCCTCTTCGAGTTCCCGCTCATTGAAACCCTTATCGGAGATTTTTTGTCGTGCTTTATGAAAGACGTCGACCGAATTTTTAAGGTGGGG
>CAYWDE010000342.1:0-1770 GCA_964456885.1 uncultured bacterium
CTGGATTAAAAAAGTTTCCCACCCTTCTGAAATTTTGAAGAAAGGGGATAAAGTAGAAGCTGTGATCCTATCAGTCGATAAAGAGAGCAAAAAAATCACTCTCGGCGTGAAACAGTTGAGCATGAATCCATGGGAAACCATCGAGAAAACGCTCCCTGTTGGGTGCCTCGTTCATGGAACAGTGACTAAAACAACTGCGTTCGGCGCCTTTGTTCAACTCGACAATGGGATCGAAGCACTGATCCATGTCACTGAACTCTCCGATCAACCTTTTGCGAAAGTAGAAGATGTGATCCAAAAAGGGGACCCAGTCACAGCAAAAGTGATCAAGCTCGATCCAGAACATAAGAAAATCGCCCTCTCTATCAAAGAATATTTGATCGAGAAAAATCAGATGAACCGAGACGATATCGTAGTCGGCCAAAAATCAAAAAAGAAGAAGAAAAAATCTTCTAGAGAAGATGAGGATTTTGCCGATGAATAAAGACCTCATAGCGATTTTTGAATACCTCGAGCGCGAAAAAGGGATCAAGCGGGAAATTGTGATCAATGCGATCTCAGATGCTCTCCGCATGGCTGCCCGAAAAAGCGTAAAAGGCTTAGGCGAGAAAGTCAGCGTAGAGATCCACCCTAAAACAGGGGAAATCGAGGTCTTTACGCAGAAAAAGATCGTCGAGAAAGTCGTCAACCCATCCGATGAGATCTCCCTTGAGGACGCGCGCGCCCTCGAATCTGAGTCTCAAATAGGACAATGGCTTGAGATCTCTATCACCCCGCAAGACTTCGGCCGTATTGCCGCTCAAGCGGCAAGGCAGATCATCACGCAAAAGCTCAAAGGGGCTGAGCGGGATATCATCTATGAAGAATATCGACACAGAGCCGGAGAGATCATCTCCGGCACTGTTAAGCGCTTCATCCGCGGCCGCACCATTGTAGTCGATTTAGGAAAAGTGGAAGCGATATTGCCAGAACGGAATTATCCTAAGCTAGAACGGTACAATCCAGGCGAAAAAGTCCAAGCGCTCCTTTTAGAAGTGCGCGATACAGATAATGGTGGCGCAGAGGTGATTTTAACCCGGAGCCATCCAGAATTCGTCGAGCAGCTATTTGAGCAGGAAGTGCCTGAATTGCACGACAAGACGATCTCGATTGAGAAGATCGTCCGTGACCCAGGCTACCGGACAAAGCTCGCAGTCCGCTCATTTGATCCGAAAGTGGATCCTGTCGGCACCTGTGTAGGCGTCAGAGGATCGAGAATCAAAAACATCATCAGAGAGCTCAACAACGAGAAAATCGACGTGGTGCCTTTCTCCGACGATCCGATCCAACTTCTCCAAAACCTCTTGGCCCCTGCTGAAGTGCGGAAAATGAAAGTCCATGAAGACCGGATTTGGATGGTTGTAATGGATGAAGATTATCCGGTAGTGATTGGGAAAAAAGGGATGAATGCCCGCCTGATTGGCCAGATGATTGGTAGAGAAATCGACGTGCAGAAAATTTCAGAATATCAAAAGCTTTTGACCATCCAAATGTCTGAGCTTGGAGATTCTCCGGATGCTGCCTACGATGAGAGATTAAAAATTGAAGGGGTGAGCGGTTTAATCAATGAGAGCCTTGTAGGTGCAGGATATGACACTCTGCGCAAATTTATGCAAGCAGCTCCCGCCGACATTCCTGCCAAAGTCCCAGGCGTAAATTACTACGATCTCGCCGACAAGATTTTGGAACAAACGCGCAAAAAAAAGGTTTAATCGTTGGGTAAACATCTAA
>CAYWDE010000343.1:0-1769 GCA_964456885.1 uncultured bacterium
TGGGATTGCTGTGGGTATGGCGACGAATATCCCACCCCACAATCTCGTTGAACTGATCAATGCGACCCTCCTCGTCCTTGAAAATCGGAATACGACTATTGACGAGATCATGAAAGTGATGCCCGGCCCCGACTTCCCTACAGGGGGCGTTATCTGCGGCTACCGAGGAATTAAAGAGGCGTACCACACAGGGCGAGGTAAACTGATCTTGCGCGCTGAAATGCGGGTTGAAGATATCCCAAATAGCAACAACCGGCAACAGATCGTCGTTGATGAAGTTCCCTATAATGTGAATAAATCGAGACTGATTGAGCGGATTGCTGAATTGATCAATGAAAAGACGATCACCGGCCTTTCTGACATCCGCGATGAATCGGATAAAGATGGGCTCCGGATTGTCCTTGAGCTGAAGCGGGGAGAGATTCCCGATGTGATCATCAATCAGCTCTATAAGAATAGCGATCTCCAGATCACTTTCGGCTGTAACATGCTCGCTCTTGATCATGGGTTGCCCCGCACGATGAATGTTAAACATTTTATGTCGGCTTGGATCGACCACCGGATCGAAGTGATTCGTCGCAGGACCCGTTTTGAACTGGCTAAAGCGGAAGCCCGCGCCCATATCCTTGAAGGGTATCTCAAGGCGCTTGATCATCTCGATGAAGTGGTCCGGATTATCCGCGCCTCATCGAGCAGAGATGCGGCCCGCAACGAGTTGATGACCCGATTTGGCCTCTCTGAAAAGCAGTCAAATGCTGTCCTCGATCTCCGCCTCTACCAACTCACAGGTCTAGAAGCGGAAAAGATCGATGCAGAATTCAAAGATCTCCTCATGAAAATCGCCCACTACAGAGCGGTTCTCGCCTCAGAGGCTCTGGTCCGCGACATCATCCGGGAAGAGCTCGAAGAGATCAAGAGAGTACAGAAGTCGGAGCGGAAAACGAAAATCGTCGCTGCCGAAGGGGAATTCGCAATGGAAGACCTCATAGCCGATGAACAAGTGGTCATTGCAATTTCGAGCGACGATTATATCAAGAGGATGCCGATCGACACCTTCCGTGAACAACGGAGAGGCGGCGCTGGCGTGATCGGGATGGAGATGAAAAAAGAGGCCGATATCCTCAAAAATATCTACGTCGCCTCAACCCACGACTACCTCCTCATCTTCACTACTCTTGGACGCTGTTATTGGACCAAAGTATGGCAGATCCCTGAAGGGGGACGCCGCACGAAAGGGCGCCCCATCATCAATCTTCTCGAAGATCTCAGTGAAAACGAGAAAGTCGCTGCGATCCTCAAAGTGAAGAGCTTTGAAGAAGAGGGTGCATCGATCCTCCTCGCTACGAAGAAGGGTGTTGTGAAGAAGACAGAGTTGAACGCTTTCAGCAACCCAAGAAGAAAAGGGGTCTATGCCCTCAATATCGACGAAGGGGATGAACTGATTGCAGCTCGGATGACAAGACCTTCTCAGCAGATCATGCTCTTTACCCAAAACGGGATGGCTGTCCGGTTCGATGAATCGCTCGTCCGCCCTGTCGGAAGAGTGGCTCGCGGAGTGCGCGGTGTAACGCTCAAGAACGAGGAAGATAGGGTGATTGGCTGTGAAGTGGTCACACCTGAAGAGAACATCCTCGTCGTCTGCGAAAATGGGTTTGGTAAACGATCCAAAGTTGACGACTTTAGACAAACCAATCGGGGCGGTGTGGGCGTTCGCTCGATCATCATCTCTGAGCGGAATGGAAAAGTGGTCAGCGCGATCAGCGTCACCG
>CAYWDE010000344.1:0-1769 GCA_964456885.1 uncultured bacterium
CCTTCCCCCGGATAACGGCGGCAGGGGCCGCGCTTTTTCTCCCACCGATCTTTTTGCAGCAAGTTTAGCTACTTGCATGTTGACTCTCATGGGCATTGCTTCGAAAAAACTCGCCATTGAGCTGAAAGGGATGAGCGCCGAAGTGGAGAAAGAGATGTCTAATGTGGGGCCAAGACGGATCGGTAAACTGATCGTCCGGATCCGGAGCTCCCATCTGCCCAATCCTCAAGCACGTGAAAAGTTGGAACAGGCGGCTCTAGAGTGCCCCGTCAAACACAGCCTACATCCCAGTATCAAGGTGGAAGTCGATTTCGTCTGGGGATTATGAAATACCAAAATCTAAAATCGTTCCAAAAGCACCTGTCGAGTGCCGCACCCAACCTCCTTTGTCGGCTTTACCTCATCGCGATCCAGGATGACTTTGAGCGGACGAAAGCGCTCGATATGATCCTCTCCCATCTCCCTGTCCAACCGACCCGATTTAGCGGGGTCGATTGCGATTTGCGCGATTTTTTAGATGCGATGCAAAGTGAAAGCCTTTTTGGAGAGTCGGTTTTAGTTCTCGATGAGGCGGAAAAATTATCGAAGAAACAAATCGAAACGCTTGCTTCCCATCTAACCGGTTTTGTCGGATATCTCCTTTTTGGGGCCCGCTCAAAAACGGGCAGTTTAGCGACGGCTGTTGAAAAAGAGGGGGTCATTCTCGATCTTCTTGAGGAGAAACCTTGGGATAAAGAGAAGCGTCTTTCTGAGCAGTTGATCGAAAGGGCAAGCAGTCGAGGGAAACGGCTCTCTCCTGATGCAGCCCCATTCCTTATTGAAAGATTGGGGGTAGATCCGGCACTTCTAGAGAGCGAGATCGACAAATTGATCTGCTACGTTGGAGATCGCCCCACAATTAGCCGTGAAGATATTTTGGCTATTTCTCCTGCCAGCCGCACATCCACTTTTTGGCAGACGGCAGAAGAGGTGGTTTGGGAAGGGGGGGAGTTCCCTTCACTCGATGCGTCCGCTTTCCACGCTTTGGTCCCCGCGTTGAGGAATCAGCTCCATTTAGGACTCACTTTAGCTACGTTGATTCAAGAGGGGCGCCCCTCTCATGAGTGGAACGTCTATCTCCCAAAGCTTTGGCCAAAAACCCTTGAAAAGAGATCTTCCCAGGCAGCCCGTTTAGGCTCAGCCTATTTCCAGAAGGGGCTCGACCGCCTCTTTGAACTGGAGCTCCTCTCCCGATCCAACTCCACCCAATATGGGGCTCTTCTCGATCTATTCAGAGCCAAGATGCAGTAAAAGCAAGATCAGGCTTATTCTCCGCAAATCATGCGGAGAATAGATGCCCTATTCTCCGCAAAATCACTTAATAGGTTTATAGCTAATAGGATATGCATGGCCTGCCTAAAAAGTAGATTTTATTCTATACTACTTGCTGCGCAAACTGCATACGTATGACTGGTAAACTCTACTTACTCCCTAATCTCCTTGAAGAGACTCTCCCGATTGAGCCTTTTTTTCCCATTAGTGTAAATCAAGCGGTTGGTTCGATTCAGGGGTTGATCGCAGAGAGTGAGAAGATGGCGCGCCGCTATTTACGTAAGTTCCTTTCCCATGACGATATGGCAAAAATGCCGCTTGCTATTCTCAATGAACACACCAAAGATTCTCAAGAGCTTCTAAAGCCTTTAGAGCGGGGAGAGACTTGGGGTTTGATTTCTGATGCGGGTCTCCCTTGTATCGCCGATCCGGGAGCCGATCTTGTGTGGCTCGCGCAT
>CAYWDE010000345.1:0-1764 GCA_964456885.1 uncultured bacterium
AACAAATTGCTCCTGGCAGTTCGCCGCCAGCTGGCATGCCTTGAAAAAATTTGACTATTGTAAATATTACAGTTGAGTAAGTCATCCATTCTTCATAGGAAAGAAAAAAAGATAAAATAACTAAACCCCAAGAAGGAAGTGTTGCTATTAAAACGGTTAAAGGGAAAGCAACTTTTCTGCCTCTTCGGTCGCCCGTCCTTCCGAAAAGCCATCCTCCTAAAGCTCGAGCGCCTCCGGAAGCTAATGCTGTAGCAGCTACTAAGAGGACAGCCCCAACATTAAGAGATTCTGCTATGGCGTCAAAATTAACTGAACCTTGTTGGATGATAAGCTGCCAAGCAATAAATATTCCGATTTCATACCATTCAAGAGACCCTCCAATGTTAACGGCTGTTAAAATGAAGGCGCTGGAATCCTGAGCAGTAGGTGCTTTATTTTTTCCCATAAGACAATTCTAATATCTCAAACCGTAATTTAAGATCTTCTTGAATCGTTGTTTTTGTGACTATTTGGATCGACGCATCAGCTTCTTGTGCTATCGTTTGGAGCAATTCATAATGGCCCAGATCTGAGGAGAAGCCCAAGAGTAATTTTCCCTTGGGTGTTAGATATTTCTTGGCCGTCTGAAAAAGTTTTCGTATTGCCCTATAGCCGGGATCAAAAACCTGTGCTTCTTCTAAATTGATTGGAGTGCCAGGATCCAAGAAGCCAAAAGGCAGAGCCCAAAATATCAGGTCGAATTGTTCATCTGAATCGACGGCATCTAAAACATCCCCCTGCCTTGCAGAAATACGGTTAGATACGCCTAAAAGGCTGGCATTAACTTGAGTGTTCTCAGTTGCGTCTGAATTTAAGTCTGTTGCTACCACTTTGAGTAATGGATTGGATAAGGCCAAAAGGCAGGAAATAACCCCAGCACCGCATCCTACTTCACAAAAAGAAAAACATCCTTTTGATAGCGTTGCCATTTCTTTTGCAAACCAGGCAGTGGAAGGAAATTTCCCAGCATGAAATACATTCGGGTGAATCTCGAAAGATTTCCCGTTAATATAGATGGTATCTGGCTTAAACCGACGGTTTTTGATGAGAAAGTTTCTTGTCTGCTGAATTCCGTCTTCCTTTGGGCTATCATTCCGCAGCAACTGCGTTAAATATAATTTGACCTTGTTGACGTCGGTATTTTTTCCTGTTTTGACTCCTGTTTCAGAGTCTACTGAAAAGTTAATTCTGTAGAATCGTTTTAAGTAAAAATAGAGATCTAGTGCATCTGGACCGAATCCCCCGGCTAAGCCTATCCGATTAATCCCATGCTTTAGAAGTTCATCTATTTGGGTTCTTAGTATACTTTTTTCCTGTAATTTTCCAGATCCCTTGCTGTCATCCAAAATAACCAAACAGTGGTGTTTTTTTATTAAGCGTCTAATTTTGTGACTATAGAGTAATTCGAAATTTTTGCTTGAAATAGGCACATCTATTTTTTTAGAAGACAGTAGCCATTCTAAAGATGGGAGATTATTAAGATCGAAATCATTTATCTGTATTTTGTCGACGCATTCGAATTTGCTTTTAATTTCTTTTAAATCCGACATCCAGTCTTTCGATTTTAAACAAGAAAAGTGTAAAACAGGGCGAATTGTCGGATAATCATGACACGCTTGTATAATACCCGCTATCTCAAATAATCTGTGTTGATCATACAACCCTTCAGCGTCCAAGGATATAGCAGCACAAATCGTTAGTAAAGGATCGAGAATTTTTTCTTTT
>CAYWDE010000346.1:0-1749 GCA_964456885.1 uncultured bacterium
TTTTCCCAAGAGGAGCTCATCGAAATAAGATTAAGAGAAGAGGAGAGGAAGGAATTCTTTGAAAAACAACAGAAAGAATATCGAGAGAGAAGAATCAAGCAGGCTCGTGAAGCTTGGGAACAATCGGTTAAGGAACCAACGATTCCAGCTCATTCTACGTATTTAAAGCGCAAGCAAGTCAATGCTTTCGGTTTAAGATACAGGGTCAAGTACGATGGTACTCCCGTTGTTGTCATCCCTCTCAATAATGTCGAGGGTGAGCTTCAAGCAATTCAATGCATCCAGGAAGACGGTACGAAGAAGATTTATGGACCTAAAAAGGGAAATTTTCACGTAATCGGGGTGATCGAAGCTCAAAGTACCATTTTTATTGCCGAAGGCTATGCCACGGCTGCGAGCATTCATCAAGCCACAAACAGCCCTGTTGTCGTCGCATTCGATTGCGGCAACCTAAAGTTAGTAGTCCACAACTTAAAAGAAAAACACCCCCTGGCTAAGCTTATCATAGCAGCCGATGATGATCGAGAGACCTTAGGCAACCCAGGTAAAACTAAAGCTGAAGAAGTCGCTAAGGAATGCGGTTGTGATGTAATCATTCCGATCTTTCCAGAAGGTTTTGTTTCCCCATCGAACGAATGCCTCACCGATTTTAACGACCTTCATGTTCATTTTGGATTAGATAAAGTGGCTATCCAATTAAGCCAAGTCCCACAATCTGAAGAGCACACAAAAGATAATGAGCCTTCAATCGCTCAAGTACTACCTCAAGGCTTCCAATTCCGTTCAGCACATGCATTAACTCAAGAACCTCCTAAATCTAATTGGCTAATCAAATCATACATTGACGCCTGCTCACTCATCCAGCTTTTCGGAGAACCTGGAAGCATGAAATCATTTCTTGCAATTGATATGGGTCTTTCGGTGGCTACTGGACACAATTGGCATGGTTCACCCGTTCGGAAACAAGGGCTGGTTTTCTACATTGCAGGAGAAGGTTTTTCTGGTCTTTCAAAAAGACTTAAGGCGTGGTCATTGGCTCATAACACCGATCTGAAAGATGTACCTTTTTTTATTTCTGATCGCCCTGCGCAAATACTAGATCAAGACAATGTCAAAGAAGTAGTTCGAGCAATAGAGAACCTTAAAGATCAACATGGTCAACCCGTATTTGTGATCATTGATACTCTTAACAGAAATTTTGGTCCTGGCGATGAAAATCAAACCGAAGACATGACAGCCTTTGTTAACTGCATTGATACAGCTATCAGGCTCAAATATGGATGCGCTGTGTTCATTGTTCATCACTCGCCCCTTAATGATCCTAGAAGAGGAAGAGGAGCTTCTTCTCTAAAAGGATCTCTTGATTGGGAATACTCTTTGATTAAGCAGGGCGGAAATACAAAAAAACTATCAGCCACCAAGGTTAAAGATTATGAAACTCCTCCAGACATTTGTTTTAAGCCAAAACCTATTCTGCTTAATGGTTGGGTAGATGAGGAAGATGGTGAAATAATGACATCTTGTGTCTTAGAAAAAGTAGATGCCGATGTTGTGGAATGCAAGCCCAATATAGCGAAATTGAAAGGACCTCAAAAGGTAGCTTTCGATTGTCTTCTCAAGCTATTTGAATCAAGCAGCTGCAATAGATCTGAAGGGGTTCATATCGATGCTTGGCGGGATGCTGCATATAAAGCGAGCATTTCAACAGCGGGAAGCAAAGATGCCAATAAGAAAGCATTCCAAAGAGCA
>CAYWDE010000347.1:0-1733 GCA_964456885.1 uncultured bacterium
AGGGTGTTCTAAAAGAAATTTTTGATCGATTCTGGGGTTCTTTTGAGCCGATTTTCGGACAAAACAATCTCCAAAAGCGATGAAAATTTATTTTTAGAATACACTCTCAGACAGTCTCTATAGCTTTTTAAGAGGGAGATCGTTTAAACTCCTTGTTTTATGTCGACCTTTAAAATATTGATTGATCGCTTGAAAGGGGGCCAAACTCATCAAATTGAGGAGATGGCTGATCCCACATTTTTAGGCCCAGATGAACCCGAATTGCAGTTCAAAGCAAAGGTGTTTGCGAAGGGGGAGGCTTATCTCACAGATGACCATCTCATCATCCATCTCAAAGCTGCCACAACGGTCTCTATGCCTTGCGCTGTTTGCAACAAGCCGACCCATGTCGAATTAAAGGTGGACGATTTTTACCATGCGGAACCGACTGAAGAGATCAAAGGCGCTATCTTTGATATTAGCGAAGCGCTTCGGGAATCTCTTTTGATCGAGTTACCCAGAACTGTTGAGTGCAATGGGGGAAATTGCCCAGATCGGTCCACAATAGAGGCGTACATGCGCCCTAAAGAACAAGATAGGCCCAACTTTCCGTTCGCCAACATGAACAAAGATTTAAAGTAGGAGATAAAGAACCATGGCTGTACCACGTAACCGCACTTCAAATGCGAAGAAAAATTCCCGCCGTTCGCACCACGCGAAAAAACCGAAAAATGTATCGAGCTGCCCAAATTGCGGAAAAGACCGGCTCCCCCACCGGATTTGCCCCTCTTGCGGTCAATACAAGGGCCAATCCTTTGCAGCCCCATCTTAATTTTAAGATCGGCGTAGATTTAATGGGGAACGACAACGCTCCCCGTATTTTACTAGATGCACTCAAAGGGACTACTCTGCCTGCAGGCGTTCAGCTTGCCGTCATCGCAACTCCCGATTTTAAAAATGACGCCCCCCCTTTTCAATTCATCCCAGCCTCAGAAGTGATCGAGATGGACGAGCACCCGCTCCTTGCCCTCCGGAGAAAGAAAAATGCTTCGATGAATATCGGGATGCGCCTTCTGAAAGAGGGGAAGATAGACGCCTTTGTTTCTGCAGGAAACACGGGAGCCCTTGTCTCTTCAGCCAAAATGATCTTATCGACCCTCCCTGGCATTTTACGCCCATGCCTCCTCACACTGATGCCCACAAAAAAGAATCCGATTGCTGTACTCGATGTAGGGGCGAATTTACAAGTGAAAGCCTCCCATCTCGTCCAATTCGCCTCTATAGGGGCCGCCTACCAGAAAGTGAGAGGGATTCAAATGCCGAGTGTAGGCCTCTTAAACATCGGCTCAGAAGCTTTGAAAGGGACCTCTGAGCTCCGCCTCGCTTACCACCAACTTCAGGGGAAAACCTCTTTCCGATTCGCCGGAAATATTGAGGGGAGATCGGTCTTTGATGGGGATGTCGATGTGCTTGTTACCGACGGGTTTACAGGGAACGTCTTTTTGAAAACAGCCGAAGGGATTGCGAGCCTCATTTTAGACCGGCTCCAAGTTCCCCCTTCAGAATTTAAAAACTTCCAATCCCTCCACTATGCCGAATATCCAGGAGCCATCTTGGCTGGAATCCGGGGCATTGTCATTAAATGCCACGGCTACTCTACGCCCAAAGGTTTTACCAATGCGGTCCTGGGTGCTATCGAGCTAGCAAAAGAGGGGTTTGTACAAAAATTATTGAATGATCTAAGAGGGTGACTT
>CAYWDE010000348.1:0-1733 GCA_964456885.1 uncultured bacterium
TAGGAGGAGAGAGCAGAGGAGCAAAAACATATTAAAGTATTCTAGAACGGCCAGCTCTTATCGTCAATTAAAGGCTGTTGAAGGAGAGATTCAACCGTTTGTCTCTTGATCTCACAAGCAAAATCTGGCAACCTATTCATTTGGGATCTTTTTAATTTGCCTTTAGGAGGTTTAAATGCTGCAGTCGGAATTTAGTGAAAGTCAAATCAAGGTTCTGGAGCATTTTGTCACAAGTACGAGTAGTAATATTTTTGTTCTCCGGAATCTTCCTGAGGTGATCAAAGGGGCCCTTTTTTCCCGCTATTCCCGCTCCACTTTAGGTCTTCGAACCCTCCTTTTAAAAGAGTTTATCCTGAATGAAGACACCTCTTTCTCTTCAATCGTCGGGAAATTCGATTCCGATAATACTAACCAGATGGTTGCAATTCAAAAAGCGCAGAATTTTTACGATCGGATTCTTGACGGCTATGGGGATGATTCAATTGGCGAGCTGGGGGGAGCCCATTTAGCGATTGAAAATGTCTCTATGCTTGCCGCAAAAGTGATTGAAGATAGCCGGATTGGGGGCTCCCCTCTAGAAAAATCGACCCGTTATATCTATTTTGATCAAAAAGTGGATGGGCAATATCTTTTTTATCAAGAGCCCGTCTTAATGACATCCGCTTATAAAGAGCTTTATCTTGAAACTTGTAACAATCTTTTCGATACGTATAGCAAGCTGATCCCTCCCCTTACCGAATTGATTGAAAAAGGGTTTCCGAAAGATCCTGCGATTTCAAAAGCGGCTTATACAGCAGCTCTTAGAGCTAAAGTTCTCGACTGTTTAAGAGGTCTTTTGCCAGCAAGTGCGATGACAAATATGGGGGTCTTTGGGAATGGGCGTTTTTTTGAGACGCTTCTACAAAAACTCAATTCTCATAATTTAGCTGAGATGCAAGAGATTGGTAAAAAATCGTATCAAGAGTTGTCTAAAGTGATCCCCTCCTTCATAAGGAGATCTGACCCATCCCACCGCCATTATCAGGGATATGCCCAATACATGGAAAATGTGCAAAAAGATCTCCATCAATTTGCCGATCTCCATGTTAAAGAGATCTCCCCTCTGACGCAGCCAGGGGTCCGGTTAATTTCCTATGATAAAGATTCTCCGGCGAAAGTGGGGGGGGCTCTCCTTTTTGGAGCGACTTCAGCTGGGTTGCAAGAGCTGCAAGAATATTGTCATCAATTACCAGAAGAAGAACTTGCTCGCCTTTTGGACATTGCGAGTTCTCCCAGAGAAAACCGGAGACATAAGTCTCCTCGGGCTCTTGAGCATGCGACGTTTACTTTTGAAATTCTTGCCGATTTTGGCGTCTATCGAGATCTCCATCGCCACCGGATCCTGACACAAGAAAGGCAGCCTCTTTCTTGCGAATACGGTTACTATATCCCTCCTGAAATTGTCGGTACTGAAATGGAAAGGGACTATGTGGATGCGATGGAAAAAGCGAAAAAAGCCTATGATACTATCGCCTCGGAGCTCCCAGAAGAGGCTCAATACATTGTCCCAATGGCCTACAATGTCCATTGGTATTTCCATGTCAATCTCCGGTCGCTCCAGTGGCTTTGTGAGCTCCGTTCTCAACCTGCCGGGCATGTCACTTATCGTCTGATTGCGCAAGAGATGGCCCGTCAGGTGAGCATTGCTCTGCCCCATTTTGAGAGATTCTTTAAATTTGTAGATTTTGAAGGGT
>CAYWDE010000349.1:0-1728 GCA_964456885.1 uncultured bacterium
GAGGCGAAAATCGGCCAAAATAATCCAGAAAATAGACGAAATCCAGGTTCGTGGATAGTCTCTAAGCATACACGACCTTTTAATCAATCTTAAAATAAAAGGGCGTTTTTTGGTAAGAGTAATTTATGCCAGGATATCGGACACATGTGAAAGTTAATCTCTCTTTTGGGCTCCCGTTTGCCCTGGCCATCCTCAATTACTCGACTCTCTCGACGCCAAAGGGGATGATCTGTTTCACTGCAGCCTTCATTTATGGGACTTTTTTCCTCCATCCAGACATGGATCTAGCCCGTAATATCCGCCTATTTTCCTGGAAAGGGTTGCTCACCCTCCCCTTCCGCCCCTACAGCTACCTATTTCGTCATCGGGGGATCTCCCACATACCGGTGATCGGCACTTTAACGAGGGTGCTCTGGCTTTTAGGTTTATTTGCTCTGTTCGGCTGGGTCTACCCACATTTCACTAGTTCTTATACCTGGTTTGGGATTGGGGGGTTAGCCACCGCCGACTTCTTTCATGTAGTTTTAGATCGGATAAGATAGAGGAAGCGAGACCTAAACTGCCCCTTCTGCTCGCTGGTTATACCATTTGTACCCTTTCCAAGCCGCTCCTATTACTGCTCCTATAGAAACAGCGGAAATGCCTCCCACTAAAAGAGGATCGACGTTTAAAGAGGCACTCAAAGTAAAAACGCCCAATCCAAAAAATAGGAGGCCTATCAATGAAAAAACAGTACCTACAGCTTGAGCCACCGCACCTATCAAACCGACTCCCCCTACAGCTATCGCTTGAATACCGATAAGAGCCTCTGGGTCATTAGATATCTTACCCGATAATCCTTGAGCAGCACCTATCGTTTCCTCTCCAATACCTATAATCGGCAAACCGATCGCTAAGCATAGGCCACTACTAACTAAAGAGACAACTCCTACTCCTACATGTATGGCCATATAAAGCTCCTTGAATAAGAAATGAGAAAAAGGATAAACAAACGGCAACTATTCTTCTAGCGAAATAGCCCCTTTAAAAAAGATCGATTTGGACAGGTTGGGGGTTGAGCATCGATTTGACCGGATCAAACGATTTCCGATGAATGGGCGTTGGGCCAAATGTGCAGATCGCTTCGATGTGTTGATCGGTAGCATACCCTTTATGTTGTTTAAATCCATATTTGGGGTATTGAAGATGGAGTTCCTCCATGATCCGATCGCGGGTCACTTTAGCAAGGATCGATGCGGCGGCAATGGAGATAGAGAGGCTATCTCCTTTTACAAGGGATTCTGTGGGGGTATCGAAATGGGGAATCTGGTTTCCATCAATCAGGATATAGTCGGGGTTGATCGGAAGCGATTCGACCGCCTTTTTCATAGCGAGAAAGGTGGCTTGGAGGATATTGACCTGATCGATTGTGTCTACGTCTATGATGCCTATCCCATAGTTTAAAGTGGGACATCTCGTAATCTCTTCGAATAGGGCATTTCGCTCATCAGGGGTGAGTTGTTTACTGTCATTGAGATTCTCAAAGAAAAGGCCTTCGGGAAGAATGCAGGCTGCAGCGACGACAGGTCCCGCTAGGGGGCCGCGTCCCGCTTCATCAACGCCGGCTATACGCAAAAAACCTTCTGCTTTGAGCCGTTTTTCAGAATATGACATCAACTCTAAACGAGAAAGCTCTGATTCAGAAATTTTCCGCATACGGACCCTTTTTAAAAGTGCGCCAGGAAAATT
>CAYWDE010000350.1:0-1723 GCA_964456885.1 uncultured bacterium
ATTAGTTAAAAATTCAGAATGCTAAAACCGTTTAAAATAAAAAACCCGTCCCAGGCTATGCTGAAGTTCAGATCGATCCAGGGAAATTACAACTGTTTGGAATTACAACAGAAAAACTGCAAATTCGTGATTTATCTAAAACAATTCGTACTGTTGGTCTTGTCGAAGTTGATGAAAGAAGGATTGCCAATGTACAAACCAAATTTAAAGGATGGATAGAAAAACTCTTTGTCAATTTCACAGGAACACCTGTGAGTTATGGTGAACCTCTATTTTCTGTCTATAGCCCTGATTTATTGGCAGCTCAAGAAGAATATTTATTGGCACTCAAAAGTGAAGAGCATCCAGTACAAGGGATGTTTGGTAAGGAATTGACTCAATCCAATGAAGATCTCTTGGAAGCAGCAAGACGACGTTTAGAATTATGGGATATTCCAGAGCAAGAAATTCAGCGTCTAACCAAGACGCGAGTTCCTACAAAAACCTTAACAATTGATTCGCCTGTAGAGGGAATCGTTTTAAATAAAAATGCTTTTGTCGGCATGAATGTGGAGCCTGGAATGAATATCTTTACTATTGCTGATCTTTCTCATATTTGGGTGATGGCAGATATCTATGAGCAAGACGTTTCATGGATAAAGATGGGACAAAAGGCCTCTCTTGATCTTACATCTTTTCCTGGAAAGTCCCTGGTTGGTTCTGTGGCGTTTATTAGCTATATCGTTGAACCAAGCACACGTACAATGAAAGTTCGCTTTGATTTTGATAATCCAAACGAACAATTAAAACCAGGCATGTATGCCACCGTTGAGATTCAAATCAAAATAGGCAGAGAGTTAGCCGTTCCAGAATCTGCTGTCATCGATACGGGACAGAGGAAAATTGTCTTCGTATCAACTGGTAAAGGACGTTTTGAACCTAGAGAAGTCCAATTAGGGTTCAAGGCAGGTTCCTATTATCAGGTTATAAGCGGCTTGATGACTGATGAAGAAGTGGTAACCAGCGCTCAGTTTCTCATTGACTCAGAAAGTCGGCTAAAGGCAGCAGGTGGTGGCATGCAGGGCATGGAAATGGGGCAAAAGAAGAAGAAATGATCAGTAAACTCATTGAGATTTGTGGAAAAAACCGACTCATCGTCTTTATTGTGACGGGTCTTGTTTTACTTTGGTCCGTTTGGACGATTAATAAAACACCAATTGACGCTTTACCTGATCTTTCTGATACCCAGGTTATTATTTTTACTGAGTGGATGGGGCGCAGTCCTAATTTAGTTGAAGATCAGATTACTTATCCCCTTGTAACCACTTTTCTTGGCGCTCCAAAGGTAAAATTGGTCCGGGGCTTTACCATGTTTGGTATGTCCTTTGTATCGGTGATTTTTCAGGACGGTACTGATCTTTATTGGGCGCGGAGCCGTGCTTTAGAGTATTTATCCAAATTACAAGGCAAGCTCCCTGAGGGAGTGACTCCCCAACTCGGGCCAGATGCCACAGGAGTTGGCTGGATTTTTGAGTATGCGCTCATTGATGAATCGGGGAAATACACCCTCCAAGAGATGCGCTCGTTTCAAGATTGGTATTTGCGCTATTGGCTGACTTCTGTGCCTGGAGTTGCTGAAGTTGCAAGTGTTGGAGGCTATCAAAAAGAATATCAGATAGAGATCGATCCGACAAAACTTCAAGCCTATGATCTTTCGATTTCCGACATCAAAGAAGCCGTTCGT
>CAYWDE010000351.1:0-1722 GCA_964456885.1 uncultured bacterium
AAAAAACCATCGCAGTCGCCGTTTATAACCATTATAAGCGGATCCGTTCGCTCGGAAAACAGTCTGGAGTTGAATATAGTAAGTCGAATGTGATGCTCCTCGGTCCCACTGGATCGGGAAAAACGCTCATGGCGAGGACGCTAGCCCTTATATTAGATGTCCCCTTCGCGATCTCCGATGCGACCACTTTGACAGAAGCGGGCTACGTCGGTGAAGACGTTGAGAACATCATCCTCCGCCTTCTCCAATCGGCCGATTACGATGTCGCGAAAGCGGAGCACGGGATCATCTATGTCGATGAGATCGATAAGATCCGGAAAACCACTTCCAATGTGTCGATCACCCGCGATGTGTCGGGAGAAGGGGTGCAGCAAGCCCTCCTCAAGATCGTCGAAGGGACTGTAGCTAATGTCCCTCCGAAAGGGGGACGGAAGCACCCCAACCAAGAGTATATTAAGGTGAACACCCAAAATATCCTCTTCATTGTTGGCGGAGCCTTTGTCCACCTCGATAAGATGATCGCAAAACGGCTCGGTAAAAGCACCATCGGTTTTGATGCAGCGACAAAAAAAGCGATCGACACCCATGAGACAAATTACCTCCTCTCCAAAGTGGAACCAGAAGATCTGATCTCTTTCGGGATGATCCCCGAATTTGTTGGAAGATTCAACAGCATCGCTAATTGCAATGAGCTCACAGTCGACGACCTCGTCGATATTTTGGTGAAACCGAAAAATGCGATCGTGAAACAGTATGAGCACCTCTTTGCTGAAGAGAATGTGAAACTCTCCTTCACGAAAGACGCCCTTGAAGCGATCGGCGCGAAAGCGAAAGAGACAGGAACCGGCGCAAGAGCTCTCCGGATGATTGTGGAAAACACCTTACGCGATCTGATGTTTGAGGTCCCTTCAGACCCAACCATTAAAGAGATCATCATCGAAAAAGCGTCGATCACCGAAAACAAGCCTCCTCGCCTTGTCCGCGACCGCTCCGCATAACAATTCTTAACAAATCTTAACGGATAGAAAAGCACCTCTTTTCTATCCGTTTTTTTCTTTTCTCTATAGAGATATTTACCGTTAATAGACTCTTTGTTGTTTCCCTGTCGAACATTTCGTTCTTGTAAAATTTCTCGCCACCGTTCAATAATGAAACAGAGGCGCGTGACTATGCTGCGGGATTATTTAGAAAAGCTTTGCAAGGAACTCGCGATTCACCTACCCAAGCTCAATGAACAGAAAGTGTATCCATTCCGCTTAGGGAAAGAATCGATTGCAATCAGAGATCTCGATCCCGGTATCGCTCTACATGCCCAAATTTGCGAAGCCCCAAGAAAGAAAAAAGAAGAGCTCTATATCTATTTGATGCGTGCCAATTTATTAGGCCAAGGCACTGGTGGAGCGAGAATTGGTCTCGATCCGGACGAGAAATTCTTGACACTCTCTTTGGGATTACCGTATGAATTGAACTATCAAGTGTTCAGAGAAACAATTGAGGATTTTGCGAATTATTTGATTTATTGGCGTGAAGAAGTAGCAAAATTTGAAAGTGAAAACAGTGTATATTAATTCGGGGATATTTTAGATGCCAGCGCATCTGATTGCAGAAGAAGGGCCTCAGAGAGGTCTCGTTTTAAATCTGGAAACTGGAGAAGAGTGGGTAATCGGACGTGATCCAGACACGTGTGATTTGATTGTAGAAGATAGCACAGTATCTCGTAGA
>CAYWDE010000352.1:0-1705 GCA_964456885.1 uncultured bacterium
TTTGTTAGAAGAGACCCCCTCTACAGATTTACAATGGCCTAGTTTACTTCGGCGAAAATTAAGGGAACAAGGGGATGAGATTCGGAGCTGGGAAATCGAGACCTATCAACCCTGGCTTTTGAATTGGAAAGGGATGAAAAGTATTGCCGATTTGAAGCATTGGCTTGGGATAGCTCTTCCTAGAAAAGAGCCTTTTTTCCCCAATACAAAATATTGGATATTTTCAAATCTCGGACCGAAACTTGAAACTTGTAATTTTTCCCGTTTTCCCAAAGAGAAACTCGTCTTAATCATGTGGGAACCCCCCACAGTGCAGGGGAGCCTCTATGACCCTAAAATCCAAACCTCTTTTGGTACAATTTTTACCTGGGATGATGACCTGGTCGACAATCAAAAATTCTTTAAATTCCACTATCCTGCTCTAACTCCCCGCATTTCAAATATTCCACCGTTTGAAGAAAAAAAATTTTGCGTGATGATCTCTAGACGACTCACAAGTCGACACCCTAAAGAACTCTATTCTAAAAGAAAAGCGGCGATCCAATTCTTTGAGAAAAAACCCGATGGAGAATTTGATCTCTACGGATTTTACTGGAAACCGGGCAAATATAAAAACTGGAAGGGGCCTCTCCACTCAAATAAGCTTGAGAAACTCAAAGAATACAAGTTTTCCATTTGCTATGAGAATATGTGCGACGTAAAGGGGTATATTACAGAGAAAATTTTTGATTGCTTTGCAGCAGGGGTGGTCCCAGTTTATTGGGGAGCGAACAATATAACAGATTATATCCCCGATACATGCTTCATCGACAGAAGGCGTTTTACAACCGAAGAAGAGATGTATCAGTTTCTGAAAGCAATCTCAAAAGAAGACTACCAAAATTATTTAGATAAAATAGCTGAATTTCTCAAAAGTGATCAGGCAAAAGTTTTCACCTCTGAGTATTTCGTAGAGAGTCTGATCTCAAAATTATACCCACAAAGAAGAGCCTTATGACCCATATCGATCAAAGAATTTTGAACCTCCCTATCCGCCTAAGGCGCAACAGGAAATCTGAAGCGATCCGAAACATGGTAAGGGAAACCCATTTGACTCCTTACGACTTAGTCGCCCCCCTTTTCGTGATTGAAGGGGAAAAAAATCGGGTAGAGATCGAAAGTATGCCAGGGATCGAAAGACTCTCCATCGATTTAGCTGTTAAAGAGGCGAAAGAGCTCTATAAACAAGGGGTTCAATCGGTTGTTTTATTCCCAGTCATCGATCCTTCGTTAAAAACTCCAGAAGCTCAAGAAGCTTGGAATCCAGAGGGCCTTTTATCTAGAGCTATTCGGGAAATTAAATTCGCACTCCCCGATCTATGTGTGATGGCAGATGTCGCCCTCGACCCATTCACTTCCCATGGGCATGATGGGTTAGTCAATGGAAAAGGGGAAATTCTGAACGATCAGACGGTTGAATGTCTCATTGAAATGGCTCTCATGCAAGCTAGAGCTGGAATCGATTTTGTGGCTCCAAGCGACATGATGGATGGGCGGATCGGAGCAATTCGGGAAGCTTTAGATCAAGAAGGTTTTGAGAACGTTGGAATTCTCTCTTATAGTGTCAAATATGCATCGGCCCTCTATGGACCTTTCCGAGACGCCCTAAAAGTGAAGCTAGGGTTTGGAGACAAGAAGACCTACCAGATGGATCCAGCAAATTATA
>CAYWDE010000353.1:0-1699 GCA_964456885.1 uncultured bacterium
AGAGTGGACGAGCAAAAAGCAAGTGGGGACAAAAGAGTTTGGCGAAGCGGTCATTCAAAATCTGGGGAAAAAACCAGCAGAGTTAAAGCCAGTTGTCTATGGAAAAGGGAAAGCGGAGCTTGTTCACCGCTACAACCCAACCACTCCTCAAAGAAATCTGATCGGCGTCGATGTCTATATCTATTTCCGCGGTCAGCTATCTGAATTCTTCTCTAAAATTTCCCATATTAACATTGGATCTCTCCACCTCAAGATGATCACGAATCGGGGCGTTAAAGTGTGGCCAGAAGGGCAACCTGAAACATTCTGCATCGAGCAGTGGCGCTGCCGGTTCATTTCCGACGACAAGAGAACGGTTTCTCAAGATGAGGTGATCAAGATTCTCCATGCATTTGATCACGTCGGCATGGATGTGATCCGTTCAGAGAACTTATATATGTTTGATGGGAAACCGGGATATTCTTCAGCAGAAGGGTAGCTCTCCCTAATCGAGAGAGATGTCTTGTTCGAGGTGCTTTTTGAGCTCATTGAGGAACCCGCAGCCGTAGATACCGTCTAGAACACGGTGGTCAAAGGTGAGCGAGATGAACATGACCGATCGGATCGCGATCGAATCATCGGGCATAGCAGCTACTTTTTTGGTGATCGCGCCAAGCCCAACAATCGCCACTTCAGGATAGCGGATGATCGGAACGCCGATCATCGTTCCGGTCATTCCGAAGTTCGTCATTGTGATCGAGCCCTCTTTGATATCGTCAGGAGCGAGGGTATGGCTACGGGTTTTCTCAGCCAGTTCTGCGATCTGCTTGGCGATATCGGCCAGACTTTTCTGCTGGCAGTCACGGATCACAGGGACCATCACGCCTTGATCAACGCTTACAGCAATCCCTAAGTTCACAAATCGCTTCATTACGATCGTATCTCCATCGAGAGAGGAATTGATGAGCGGGAATGCTTTTAGCGCGCGAGCAATGGCCCTTGCGACGAAAGCGGTGATTGTAAGCTTCGCCCCATTTTTAGCGAGAAAGGCTTGCTTATGTTCTTGGATCAATTTCAGAGCTTGGGTTACGTCGACCTCAGTGATGAGTGATGCGTGAGGTGCTTCGTAGAATGATTTGACCATATTGTCGGCGATCGCTTTGCGCATCGCGGTCATCTTCACCCGCTCTGTACTTGGAGCTATAGGGCACTGCGGCTTAGCCGCTGCAACAGACGGGACATACTCTTCGATATCTTTTTTAGTAAGGCGTCCCCCTTGACCTGTATGGGGAATTTTTTCGATTTCTGACAAGGCTAGCCCTTTTTCCCGGAGGAGCCGCATTACAGAAGGGGATAAAAAATCTTCCATAGCAGAACCGGAAGGAGGGGCGGCACTGGTAGAAGCGGGGGCAGCAACTGTCACCGGGGCCACTACGCGAGTCGAAATAGAGGCAAGAGCTTCCCCCACTTGGAGTTCTTGATCGGGTTGGGCATAGATCTCTTGTAAAATGCCTGCGACAGGAGAAGGGATCTCGCTATTTACTTTATCGGTGGAGACCTCAAGGAGAGGCTCATCGAGAGCAACTGGATCTCCCACTTTTTTAAACCACTGGAGAACTGTCGCACTGACAATACTTTCTCCCAATTTAGGCAAAGTAATTTTTACACTATCGCTCATAAGTAGATCTATTATCGATTTTTTGATCGATTTTTTCAATCA
>CAYWDE010000354.1:0-1696 GCA_964456885.1 uncultured bacterium
ATAGACTCATAAAGAGGAGGCGATTGAAATAGTCGATCACCCTAATGGGGAGTAGGAGGGCCCCTATTGCAACGAGAGTATAGAGGGAGGCGATCCCTTTCAACGGATACTCAATAGAGATTTTGGAAACGAGGAGTTTCTGCAATATAGAGGAGCCTCCGTAGATGAAGACCGCTAACAGGGAGTAGGAGAGGAGTTTAAGGGTGATCACCCCTATCAATTCTGCCCCGCGCCCCGAAAATCTTTTGCCCAATTCTCCTAAAGGGAGACCCTGATCGGCCTGTAAATTGAGCTCTAGATTGACCAATGAGGTGTAGTACATCACGAACCAGATCACCAACATGAGCAGTAGACTGGGGATCAATCCCACTTTTGCAAGTACGAGGGGGAGGGCAATCATTCCGCTCCCTATGCAGGTCCCTGCAATCAGCAGGATGGCCCCAATTTTTTTATGCATCACTTTCCATTTGGGGATTTCCCGATTTCTCAAATTTGAGAGGGATGATACCAAATGCCTGCATACTGAAACAACCTGAAAGGAACCCATACCGGTTCTTCAGTTTATTTTTGTCCCGCTTCGCCCAGGCTTAGAAGGAGAGCTGTGTAAAGGAGCGCTCCGCAAACAAACCAAATATACCCTTTTTTCTCCTGCTTAGGTAGTTCGTACTGGAAGATATTCAAGAGGATTCCCCCTGCTACAAAAGAGATCCCGATGGAGGTCACCGGATCGGGCACTTTGGCAAAATATCCTGTAAAATACCCTGCAAAGAGCATGAAGATCAACGATCCTAAGACCGATCGGTCCTTAGAGATGTGGGAGAGATGATCCCTGATAAAATAGTGGAGGCCGATAGCGATTGTGAAAAGGGTGAGAGGTTGAATTTCTGGATTGGAGCTATCGGATAAACTGGCTCCAACGAAGAAGTTGAAGAGGAGATAGCCGCTAATGGGAAGCCACCTATGCTCTTTCGGAGAGCGCTGGGACTCGACCCCATAGTAGAAGAGGATCCCCAGAAGGGCAATCAAGTAGGTGTGCAGATCGAGGTAAGGGATGAGGGGGTCAAGGGTCCGTTTTAATACGGGCTCCCCTTTCTCTAACGCGGGGAGAAGATCGACAAAGACATAAGCGAGCGAAACACCTGAAGAGAAAGAGAGGAACTGACCTCGCCAAATCCAGCCTAGAACTTTGGGTCTGTTAGCAAAGAGATGGATGAAAGCTAACACTAAAAGGGAGAGAAAGCCCGAGTAGATCATGATCTAACGTATAAGAAAAAAGGGGTTAAAAACGAAGTTTTTTTCTATTATCGCTAAATTGAATGAGGTACATAAATATTGATTACAAAGAGAAGTTTATGGGCTTTATTCTAATTATTATTTTGATTTGTGCTTGTCTGATTTTAGCCGGAAGAAAAATGGCCGCTAGACCTGCAGTTCTCAACTATATAGAAATGCATCTCCCCTCAGAAGGGGTCTTGAAGAAAGAGTGTGGATTTATTTACGTCGATGTTGATGATGCATATATTCATCAACTCGTCCAGCTGATTGAGAAAGAGGGGTTTCAAAAGCCCCCCTATTTCGGAAGTCCCGAATTAGTGGGTGCCCATATCACGGTAGCTTCTGCGGAAGAGGCTGCTGAATACGGGGTGAAAGAGATTGAGGAGGAGGGGCAGATTATTCGATTCACTCCTAAAGTGTG
>CAYWDE010000355.1:0-1687 GCA_964456885.1 uncultured bacterium
TTTCGCCCTCTCCTTGTCTTCCCAGAGAAAAGAGTACCAAGGCATGGTTAAATATTTCTGATTGAAAAACTTGAGCACATATTTCCCATCCTCGCTTTCGAAAACAAAACACTGCCTCCCTTTACTAAGATACCGAAAAGGTTGCAAAAAAACTTTCCGAATCCCCCCTTCACAGAGAGATGCCCGATTCTCTGAAAGAGGGGCTTGAATGATCGAAGGGGAAAACCCATCGGTCCGAACCAGCGCAATCAAATAAAGAAATGCCCCAACTAAAAAGGGGAACAGATAGCGTCTCATTGGAGCTCCTCTACTCTTCTCTCAAGATAGGGGAGCCATTCGGGTGCTGCTTTCGATAACCACCTATGGAGCCTCTCCGTATATCTCTTTATTTCAGACAGTTGATTATGGCTTGAATTGGAACGGTAATTCCCAAAATCGATTTCGATCGCCCGATCCTCTAAAAATCCGAAATTTCGGCTCAAGGTAGGGTCTGTATTAAAAACCCCTTTGGTTGTCCGAGCTACAAGGAGACTTAAGAATTGATCTATCCTTTTTTGCATCAACTCAGGATTATCCATCGCCTCTTCCAGAGTCTGGCGAAAAGGTTTTGCTTTTTTTTGGATAGCAAACCTGTACCGATTGAGTGGCAAATGGCGACTACGCCCAATCGGATCCTTGCAATGCAAAACGGGAAGAGCCACCGAATCGGTATTGAGATGCAAATAGATCAGCCCCGTCTCCTCTTTCAAAAGATCATAAGCAATTTTACAAGCCTTAAAAAGGGTCAAAATTTTCACCTCAGAGTGGGAACGACCATAGCGGAAAAATTTGATTACATATTTCCCATCTTTACTTTCAAAAACATACGATTGAGCCCCTTTCCCAAGATAATAGAAAGGCTGATCTAAAAGGGGTAAAATCTCTGAAGAGAGGGGAACTTCCCATTCTGAATGAGATGGGAACTGAAGCTCCATCTTAGCCACTTGAAACCCGTGAGTCACCCTTTTTGCAAGGGCTGGCAGAGAGAGCATAGTGGAGACAAAGAGAAAAAAAAGAAAAATACGTTTCACATTAAGGAGGATACGAATAAAAAAAATTCCCTGCAAGAACGGCAAAGATCTAGCAGTAAAAAATTAAGTCAAATATACTATAAGTAAGTAGATGGGGGGATTTGTATGTCAAGGAAAGCAGTTGTTTTTTTATCTCTTTTTATCACCTTTTTTTGCTCCTCTGCAACAGCCTCTATCATCAAGAAAACTCCTACTAAAGGAGTCGAAACTCTCTATAAGGATCTACCCTATACAGAACAAGATCGGGCCCATATTTACGAGATTATTTCAACGATGGCAGAAAAAGGGAAACTTGGCCTCCTTTTTCAACAAAACCACCTTCGCGAGTTAGGTGCCCACATCAACCATGTACACCCTCTAAAATTTCTCGCCTCTATCTTCAAAGACCCCTATTTAAAATCTTCTATGTATTATATCTGGAACGACTACTTCAAAAGGAACGGATTTTTAGAAGGGTTAGCCCCCTCTTTAACAAGAGAAGCGGAGAAAGGGAAACTCGATATGTATATAAAAGACTTTGCTGCCGATCTAGGAATTTCAGCTGAAGCTGTTAAAACCTATTTCGATGCGCGGGATTGGGAAAATCTCGTCCTCTTCCTCATCCAGTCATAAAAATT
>CAYWDE010000356.1:0-1658 GCA_964456885.1 uncultured bacterium
GTTGGGAAAAAGTGTGACTATCTCCATGTGAAAGGCTTCGGTTTTCCCGAGCCTTTTTGTTTGGCAGACGTGTTGTTTTATGTAAAATCAATTCCGATTGTATGTCGTTAAAAAACGGCTTCAGTCGTGAAGCGGATTATCAACACAGTTGTTGACCCCATAAAATGAGAAGAAAGTCCTGGAATGGGGGACAGGCGCCCCGCCTCCCGGAATGGGAGCTTCAGCTTGCTCTCCATCTCTCCCCAATAGGGAGTTGTCTTCCAAAAGATACGATTTACTTAATTAGGAACAAAATGTCTTCGTCTCAGCAAATAATTGATCAAACGATAACCTGGATCCACAAAGTAGTAGTGGGCTGTAATTTCTGCCCTTTTGCTGCTAGGACATTACAACAACATCATGTTCATTACCAAGTTGAAGCCAGTACAAATACAACTTCATGTCTAGATGCTTTTTTAAACGAAATTGCCCGGCTGGATAAAGAACCCGATATTGAAACCAGTTTTCTAATTTTCCCTAACGCTTTTCAACAATTTGATGATTATCTGGATATGACATCTCTTGCCGAGCATTTATTAAAAGAAAAAGGGTATGAGGGGGTTTATCAATTAGCAAGTTTTCATCCTACGTACCGTTTTGCTAGCTCAGCAAAAAAGGATGCGGCTGATTACACTAACAGGTCCATTTATCCGATGCTCCAATTTTTACGGGAATCGAGTATTGACAAAGCTCTAGCACGCTATGAAAATCCGGAAAGCATTCCGGAACGGAATGTTGATTTTGCGAGAAAAAAAGGGCTGACCTTTATGAAGTTGCTGAGAGATTCCTGCTTTTCATCTTTTTAGTTGTCATCCATACGCCTTAATTTCCTCAACAGCAACGGAACGACAGTCTCTTAGTCTAGTTGGATAGAGGGATAATTTTCAGAATATGACTCGTTTAAAATTCCGTAGTATACGACTACCCGTTTTTCAAAATCGACAACATAACTAATCACACCCGCTTCCCATGCAGCCTTTAGAAATTCAGGAAAAGAACTCATTCCAGCTTGATTTATCTTAAGCGCTTTTATAAGCGCATCGCGGTTAAACGGAGGGATATCGGTAGTAGTGGTCACTAAAGGGGATCCTTGGCTGACGACAGGACCATATTGGGTATGGTAAATGCTCTGACAGGAGGGGAGGCTCCAAATGTTTCGGCTCACACCAGCTCTTTTTAAAGTTTCCGCAAGATAAGGGAATCCCCCCACTTTGGGGCGATTGCTCATAGCCGATTGTTGCGCTTTTATCAGGTTTTCAACCGCTTTGCTCATATATGACTCCCCGTAAAATCAGAAGATTTTGAGCTGGTGTCAAAATGAAGTCAAGAATCCACCATTTTGATAGGGGAAAGTGAGCCGCTCACTGAGCGTAAAAAAGTTTGGACAACGGCTGAAAAACGGTCGGGCTGGTCATAGGGAATTCCGTGACCCGCTTCCCTGATCTGTACAGTCTCCAACTTTTTATTGAGTAAAGCGAGTTCTGCAGCCATCTCAGGGGAGACTACTGAACCAACATCACCAGTCACGAGCAAGATTGGAAGATCTAGAAGCTTGACCAGCGCCCTGTAGTCAGGGTTTGGCGGTGTCAGAACTTCAAGGGCGCGGATGTTAGTTTGAC
>CAYWDE010000357.1:0-1657 GCA_964456885.1 uncultured bacterium
ATCCAGTCACATCACATCCCGATCTAGTTTTATGGAGCCTTTGGAGTCGCAATCTGAAGGGAGAAGTGCAAGGAATTTGGTCTCATGAGACAGCGCTAGAAATCCATGAGCTTTCCGATACCATGCCAGCAAAAATGCACATGACAGTGCCAAAGAGGTTTCGAAAATGGACCGCCATACCTAAAAACCTTGTTCTTCACTTTGCTGACCTTCCCAAGGCTGAAGTGATCGCCCAGCAAGGCTATCTGGTGACCACTCCTTTAAGGACTATTGTCGATATCGCTGAAGAAGGAAAACTCTCGGTGGATCTTATCGTTCAAGCGATCCAAGATGCCCTTCGAATAGGTCTTATTTCTCGCAAAGAACTCCATGAAATAGCCGCTTGCAAGGTTGGTTCAAAATTGATGAGGCTTCTCGATGACTACAAAATTTAAAACATCTGCCGACTTTAGAAAAAGCCTCGAAAGTCGCCTAAAAACGATGGCAACAGAAAAGGGTGAAAATTTACAACGTCTGAGAAGAAAAGTCGCCTTTGACAGATTACTCGCACGTCTTTTCTCTTCGGAAGAACAGAGCTTTTTTCTGAAGGGTGGATATGCGATGGAATTAAGGCTCAAAACGGCACGTGCGACGAAAGATATCGATCTTACCTCTCTAAAGAGGCTGAAAGGAGAGAGCGATCTTTTAAGTGCTATGATTTTAGAAGAGCTGCGTACGCTTGCTCACCAAGACCTAGGCGATTTTTTCGTCTATCGTATTGGAGAAGCTCAGCTCGACTTAGACAACGCCCCTTATGGAGGAGCAAGATACTCCGTTACCGCCCTTCTCGATGGTAAGGTATTTGTGCGGTTTCAATTGGATGTAGGAGCTGATGCCGTTGTGACTCAGACAGAAACTCTGCGAGGAACAGATTGGCTGGGCTTCTGTGGCATTTCTTCTCCTGTTTTTTCCATGATTTCTATTGAACAGCAATTCGCGGAAAAGTTGCACGCCTATACACTCCCTCGGCTTGAGAGACCCAATACACGTGTTAAGGATTTGGTCGATATGGTACTTCTTGCAAAAATGAGATCGATGGATTTAGAGGTCCTGAAAGAGGCGTTAAGGCTGGTCTTTAAAGTGCGTCAAACGCACCCTCTTCCGCAAAAGATTGATATGCCACCTAAGGCATGGGAAGTTCCATACAGCGAGCTTGCAAAAGAGTGCGCTTTAATGTTGAGTTTAGATGAAGCTTTTAACGAAATTGCGAAAGTTTACTCTCAGATCCAAGCCGATTCTTCGTAAGTGATAAACGCCTGTCTTTTTGAATTTAAAACATCTTCGGATGCTTGAACGAGAAGTCTGGACTGTTTTTTCTGAGAATGATGGTCAGTTTTGTAGTTTTGTAAACATCTTCCGTAAAACTACAAAACTCCTGATTATGTGCGGTTTAGGCATAAATTTCTAAAGGCAGTTTCCCGTCTCTTCATGTTCTTCAGCAAGCCAGTTTTGTAGTTTTGTATTTCCTATAGGGCTTGCAAAACTACAAAACTGTTTGTAGACGAGAGAGTTTTTGAAGGATTTCTTCTCAACAACCCAATAACGGCCTGTTCCTTGTTGCAGGAGGGCAAGAGCTCTTCTCTGTTTAAGACCCAAGCGGCTATCAAGGATCGTCAAC
>CAYWDE010000358.1:0-1657 GCA_964456885.1 uncultured bacterium
CGCTCTATTGATGAGTGTCAAATTAATATTGCTGAAATGATAGGGCCCTCTTTTTATCAAGATAGAACTCCTTTAGCTGCCGAAAAATTAGCGAGAAAAAATTTACTTAAGAAGATGGGGGTAGACTATGAACAACCTTTATCACGAATAGAATCAGATGTAGTTAAATTGATGTTAGATGGATATTCAGCTAGCGAAAGCGCAAACCAGCTTTCTCGAGCAAAACGCACGGTAGAACATCACATAGAGAGAATCAAAGATAAACTGGAATGCGGTTCTAGATCTGAATTAATTCAAAAAGCAAATATATTAAAAGATCTTGGGTTTTTAATGATTGAGGTGTAATTAATTATGACTTCCTATTCTGCGATGATTAAAGCGATAACGCTAAAATTTAGCAATCAAATTGATAAGGCTGCAAGAATCCTCTATGATTGTTTAAATGTAAATCAGTTTTATTATTGTAAAATAACTGAAGAAGGGCTTTATTCTAGTTTCGATAGTAACGCGCTTTGGGCAGATTATTTTGCTTCAGAAAAATTATATCTTAATTACCCTTATTTCTGTGCCCCTATGCATCAAAAAACTGGCATTTCAATTATTAAAGAAGCAGAAGATGAATATCTTAAACCAGTCATTAAAGCAGGGAAAAACAAATTTAATCTTCAGCTTTGGTTTCGAGTGGTTAATAAAATTCACAATGGAATAGAAGAATACGGGTTTTCTTCTCCATGTGATTCCGATAAGCAGATGAATTTGATTTTGAACGAATCCAAACTTTTACATTTATTTATTAAGAATTTCAAAAAAGAAAATGTGCCTATTTTTCGTTGTATTGATGAGTGTCAAATTAATATTGCTGAAATGATAGGGCCCTCTTTTTATCGAGATAGAACTCCTTTAGCTGCCGAAAAATTAGCGAGAAAAAAATTACTTCAGAAGATGGGGATAGAGTATGAACAACCTTTATCAACAATAGAATCGGATGTAGTTAATTTGATGTTAGAAGGGTATTCAGCCAGCGAAAGCGCAAGCCAGCTTTTCCGATCAAAGCGCACGGTGGAGCATCACATAGAGAGAATCAAAGATAAGTTGGAATGCAGTTCCAGATCTGAATTAATTCAAAAAGCAAATATATTAAAAGATTTGGGTTTTTTAATGATTGAGGTGTAGATGGTTATTTGTTTTTTAATGTGTTTGTTGGCTGCAATTTATCATAAAAGGTGGGATAATGTGTTTTTCTAATCTATATCTTAAGATGGTTCAGAATACAAATAGTTTGCTTAATGATGTTGTTTTAAGTATATGTGCTGATTTTTTTGAGTATCTTAATTTAAATCATTTTTGGTATTATAAGATAACAAATCAAGGAGATATTTCGTTTATTGGCAGTCAGGCGGAATGGACTGAATTATTTGCAGCTGAAAAATTTTTCCTTATTTATCCACAGCTTCGCCCCCCTTTCTGTGCTATACCAGATATTACTCTTCATAAAGATGTTCAGGATCCTTCTCTTAAGAAAATTTATGAATTATCTTCTAAGTTTGGAGTGCGTCAAAGTTTAGTGTTTAACTTTAAAACACCAGAAGGAATGGAGGAATTCGGCTTTTCTTCAAGTGCCTCCTGTGAAAAACAAACGTCAATATTTTTAAATAAA
>CAYWDE010000359.1:0-1645 GCA_964456885.1 uncultured bacterium
CCCAGTTCTCCCGCGAAGAAAGGGGGCATATGCTTTAAAAGGGCTCTTCCCCCTAGAAGATTGACCCCCTCTTTTCTCAGTTTTCGGGCACTAGATCCAGTGAGGATGAACTGATATCCCTGTTTCTCCTCAATAAGACCATGAACAACGTTGAGCAGATCAGGAGCTTTTTGCACTTCATCAATAACCACAATTTTTTGATTTGCCTCCTCTTTTAACGTTTGTTTCAATCTTTCTGGACCTGCTGAGAAGAAGCGGAATATCTCTGGATCATTGAGATCGATCCAATAGGCGTCTGGGTAATGGGTTTTCAGCCAAGTGGTCTTCCCAGTTCCTCTAGGTCCAAAGAGAAAGTAGCTGATTCCGACCGGGGGGGTAAAAAATCTTTTTAACATCTTGCTACTGATTATGCCAAAAATGGTCTAAAATTTGCAACTATAGTTGCAAAAATCACAAATCTCTAATCTTAAGTATTTTGAAAATCTGATTTAGAAGTCCTTTAAAAACCTACTGGAGCACAATCTCGTGTTTTGAAGGCCTTATATCAACTTTAGTTGATCTCTAAATAACCTCAAAAACCAAGCTAATACAGATATTAAATATAATATATATTAAATAAATTAATTGATAAAATTGAATAAAGTGAATTAGAGGGGTTATGGTTTCAGCAATCACATCAACATCATCTAATGTGCAGAATTCGATTTCTGATCAAATCGGGATAGCAGTGGATCAAATCGGGGATCTCTTAGACGCTATTAAAAAAGCGCTGGCGAAGAATACAACAAAAGAGACGTCGATCCTTTTGATCGAGTATATTTTAGCCAATATGTCGGGTGATAAAGAGGGGGCAAAGTCGATCGGTGATCAAATCGGGACTGTGATGAAATCGTATAGCGATAACTTGCAGAAAGCCGATACCCTCGAGGGGCAAGTAACTGCTCTCAAGAATGATCCGGGGGCTCAAACTACAAATATCCTCAATTATTTAGACAACTTGATCGATACTCTTCAAAAAGATGTCGCTTCAGGTGACTTAAGTAACGTGCAAATACCCTCTTAATTCACCGTTTTTTACGGCATGGGAGACTGAAGCGTTTTCAAGGCTTCCGTATGCTTATACAACACATAGCCGTTAGAAAGAGCATTGAAGGTATAACTGGTGATCATGACAATGCCAAAAGGGAAGCGGAAAATTTTAAGGGCAATTAAACCGATGGTTGCCGCTATTGTTAAAACATTCGCTGCAATCCCGTAGATCGCATAGCTACGCCCTTTTTCATAAAGGGGAATCCGTTCATTTCGGATTTTAGTTCTTTCTGCTGCCAACTCTTGGATTGCTTCGTCGACAACTTCTGTTTCTCCCCTATGAGCGGAGATAGTTGCCTTCGCTTCAATATTATCGATCTTAATTTTAAATCAGGCCTTGTTATACCGCCGATGATAATAATTTCTTTTACATTATTTTCTCTAAAATACTCAAGAAGTGCCCCAACCGATCCTATCGGGAACTGCTTGTACTGATATTTAGTAATGTGTAAAATATCGGTTTCCCCTTCCAGAACAGCAATATAAACATTGCCTCCTTGTTTTAAGTGTAAATCTGCAATCTCAGAGGGCAACAGCCCACTTCCAGCGATAATAC
>CAYWDE010000360.1:0-1641 GCA_964456885.1 uncultured bacterium
AAGGACTGGGCTGTAGTAAAATTTGAAGATGCATCTGTGGAGGATCTCTCGATGGGCGAATCTTCTGAAATTAAGAGCTTGACCAAAGTGCCAAGGCTTAAGGACTTTACAATTCGCGAAGAAGAGAAATATCAACTCGGTTGTTTTCGATCGAGGTCGTTATAAATTCCACGGGATTGTCGCTGAGCTTGCCAATAGCGCTCGCGAAGCTGGATTGCAGTTTTAATATAGGAAAATCGATATGGCAAAACACCCTGATAGAAGACGGCAGGAAGATTTCGGAACCGAATTTGAAGAAAAGGTTCTCTATATTAACCGCTGCTCTACAGTAACTAAAGGCGGACGGAAATTTAGCTTTTCCGCCCTGATTCTTGTCGGAGATGGACAAGGACATGTTGGCTACGGATTCGCTAAAGCGAATGAAGTCTCTGATGCAATCCGAAAAGGATCTGAGTCAGCTAGAAAGAATATCTACACGATTGAGATGGAAGGTTCTACGATCCCTCATGAAGTGTATGTGGAATGGGATGGAGCGAAGATTCTCTTGAAGCCGGCAGCAGCAGGTACAGGGGTGATCGCAGGATCGAAAGTCCGTTCTGTACTTGAGCTCGGTGGAGTGAAAGACGTCGTCGCAAAAAATCTCGGTTCCAGCAATCCGCTGAACCAAGTGAAAGCGATCTTCAAAGCTCTTCATCAGTTGAAGAACCGTGAGAAAAACTTAGCTGCAAGAAGGGGAGAGCATACACATGCTTAACTTAGCTCAATTGACAAATACATCTCGCCCAACAAAGAAATCTCGCCGAATCGGTCGAGGTGTTGGCTCTAAAAGAGGGGGCCATGCAGGCCGCGGAGGAAAAGGGGATAGCCACCGTCAAGGATATAGCAAACGCTATGGATATGAAGGGGGACAAGTGCCTCTCTACCGCAAACTGCCGATCCGCGGATTTACTCGCGGTACATTTGCGAAGCCAACAACAGCCATTTCTCTTTCCACTTTGGAGCAATACTTCGAAGCAGGGGAAACAGTGAATGTTGAAACTTTGCGTGAAAAAGGGTTGATCCCAAGAAGAGTCCCTGGGGGGATCAAAATCTTGGCAAATGGCGAGTTGACCAAAAAAGTCAAAATCGAAGCCCATCACATTTCTGCAGCAGCAGCAGAAAAGTTAAAAGATAAAGGCATTTCTTTTACAAAGGTTTAAGGCATGATCGAAGCGATACGGCGCATCTTTGGCATACCCGAGTTAAGAGTCAAGATTACATACACATTGCTTCTTTTAGCAGTATGTAGAATTGGGGCATACATTCCTGTACCGGGTGTAAATGCTGATGCCGCGATCAGCTTATTTAAATTTGCAACTGGAGGAGGGCAAAACCTCTTCCAGCTCGTAGATATATTTTCTGGCGGCGCCTTTGCGCAGATGACCCTTTTAGCATTGGGCGTAATGCCTTACATCACTGCAACGATTATTATGCAGCTGCTGATCGCATTGATCCCTACGATGCAACGGGAGATTCGGGAAAGTCCAGATCAGGGGAGACGAAAACTCTCTAAATGGACCCGTTTTGCGACCCTTGTGATCGCTCTGTTCCAATCGTGCCTCTTTGCAGGATATGCGCTGAGAGTGAACCTCTCTAGTCCTG
>CAYWDE010000361.1:0-1641 GCA_964456885.1 uncultured bacterium
TCAATTTTAGAGCCCGCTTTTAAGCTTTGCACCTGGGCGATGATTTTTTCCCGGCTTTGCGCCGCGACCGGATCTCCGCTGATCGGGCAATAAGGGGTCCCAAGACGGGCAAAAAGGACTCTGAAAAAATCGTAGATCCCCGTCATGGTTCCGACAGTGGATCGGGGAGTGCGTCCGGCTGTTTTCTGTTCAATCGCAATTGTGGGAGCCAGCCCCGAGATGCTCTCCGCATCTGGTTTGGGTAGATCGCCTAAAAAACGTCTCGCTTGGTGGGAGAGCGATTCGATATAGCGCCTCTGCCCTTCAACATAGATCGTATCGAAAGCTAAAGAGGATTTACCCGAACCTGAAACGCCGGTAAAGACGACTAACTGCCCCGGTTCTAGCTCGAGATCAACGCCCTTGAGGTTGTGAACTTTTACATTTTTCAGCCGAATCATAATTTGAGTTATTCTACCAAAAAGGGAGTTCTTGTAACATGATGTTATGCTCACCCGCACAAAAATTGTCTGTACCATCGGCCCTGCCGTCTCCTCCTATGAGAAAATCGTTGAGCTGATCGATGCGGGGATGAACGTCGCCCGGCTCAATTTCAGTCACGGCAGTCATGAAGAGCATTTACGGACCATCCATACTCTAAAAAAAGCTCGGGAGAAGAAACAGGTTCCCCTCGCGATCATGCTTGATACCCACGGCCCCAAAATCCGGGTCGGGAAATTGCCAGGCGATGCGATCTCCTTCAAATCGGGTCAGCGTTTCAAGTTGGTTGAAACTGAGAAGGGAAAAGCTGATGAGATCCCTGTTCATCCGATCGAAATCGTCGATGCGGTGACCGTTGGGATGAAAATCCTTTTTGATGATGGGTACATCATCTCTAAAGTTGTCTCAAAAGGGGAGAAAGAGGCGGTCATCGAATTTGAGAATGGGGGCGTTTTAAAAAGCGGAAAAGGGGTCAATATCCCTGGGGCCCAAATCCCTCTCCCGGCCCTTACAGAAGGGGATATCGAAGATCTGAAATTCGGCTGTCAGCACGATGTCGACTACGTGGCCGCCTCCTTCATCCGCTCTGCCCACCATGTCCTCACGATTAAACAACTCCTTGCTAAAGAGGGGAAGCCCGAGATCCTCGTCATTGCAAAGATCGAAAGCACGCAAGGAATCGAGAATTTCGACAGTATTGTCCAAGTGGCAGATGGGATCATGGTCGCCCGCGGCGATCTCGGCGTCGAAGTGGATCTCGCTTTGGTCCCGAAACTCCAAAAGATGATGATCCGGAAATGTTATCAGGCTTGCAAACCGGTTGTCACAGCGACCCAGATGCTCGAATCGATGATCACAAATCCTCGCCCCACACGCGCTGAAGTGTCTGACGTTGCTAACGCTATTTATGACTGCACCTCTCTCGTCATGCTCTCTGGTGAAACGGCCGTCGGTAAATATCCGATTGAGACGGTCCAAAGGATGAAGAGCGTTATTTTTGAGGCGGAACAAGATTTTGATTATCCCGCTTTTTTTGAGCGCAATTCCCAAAGAGACTACCACGATATCTCATCGGCCGTCTCCCTCTCTGCTGTGAAAACGGCCTATAGCGCCAATGCAAAGTGCATTTTTGCCTTCACAACAAGCGGCCAAACAGCCCGC
>CAYWDE010000362.1:0-1630 GCA_964456885.1 uncultured bacterium
TGTAAGCCTTTAGACTTCGGTGTCGATGTAGTAGTTGAGTCGGCTACAAAATACATGGGTGGTCATTCTGATGTAGTTATGGGATTACTAACAACAAATAGTAAGGACTTACATGAAAAACTATACTTTATTGCAAAGACTATTGGTGGAATTTGTTGTAGACGTCTCTTTTGGGGATCTCTTTGAGCTTGGCGGCCTGTTTGATCGCCTCTTTAAGGCTTAAACCGTGGAATTCTTGGAGCATGTCGACTAGCTCTTCCACACTTAGGTCATCGGGGAGTTTCCCTTCGCTGATCAGGAGGACGATTTCACCCCGGGGAGGATGTGCTTTAAAATGGGCTAACAGCTCTTTAGCTTTGCCTCTTCTACACTCTTCAAAGGTCTTCGTCATCTCTCTCGCTACGGCGATCTCCCTCTCCCCATCGATGAGGGAAAGTGTCTCGACAAGCCTCTCTGGGCTCTCAAAAGCGACTGTTGTCCCCGGGTAAGTGAGGGCCATTCTTAAGTCTGTTTCTGGTTTTTTAGGGAGAAAACCGATGAATTGGAACCTGGTTGTATCGAAACCAGATAGGACAAGGGCCTGGATCGGGCTGCAGGGGCCAGGGATAGCGGTGACCCCGATATTCCGCTCTTTGCAGGCGGCGACCAAGATCTGTCCTGGATCGTTAATGCAGGGGGTTCCTGCATCGGAGATGAGGGAGAGTTGCTTCCCCCCTTCCAGCTCTTCTAAAATTTTATCTAGCAGCTCTTTTTCTTTGAATTTATGGTAGGAGATAAGCCGTTTTTTGATCCCATAACGCTCTAAGAGGATCGAACTGCGGCGTGTATCTTCGCAGAGGATCGCATCGGATGCTTCAAGGGTTTCTAGGGCTCTTTTGGAGATATCGCCGAGGTTGCCAATCGGCGTTGCAATCACAAATAACAAGGGACTCACTAAGATTTTAGGTGGCACTCGGATTTGAACCGAGGGTGGAGGCTTTGCAGGCCTCTGCCTTACCACTTGGCTATGCCACCGAAATGGGATTCATTATGCAGGACGCCTCGAAAGGCGTCAAGCTGATTCAGGGGCAGAGAGAGGGTTTTTATTTACCAAATAGTCCGAATGTTCGAAGCAGCCGACCATATCCCATTCCACATTTTAGAGCGCAGACTAGATTGGTTGGTGGGGGTCTCTTTTTTATCTGTTTTTGGGACATGGACCTCTTTGGGGAGGGTGAGTCGGATCTCTATTTCTTTTTCTGGGTACTTGTTAGCTAGTTCTTCCAATACTTTGTAAAAGACGCCAGCCGCTTTTTCGTAGTTCTCTTGGGTAGCTCCTTGATATCGAAACTGGCCAAGGGCATATCCTTTAGTAAAATCAACCAAAACTGCAGAATCGCTACTCTTTTTTTTGAATTCTTTTTCGAGATCTTCCCTAAGGGTGGTTTCCAACGCCTTATCGGGTGAGGGGAGTGCTCCGAAAGGGGGCACCGGAGTTTGGGTCAGCTCTTTGGGCATCTCCGTTTCTTCAATAATAAGGGTTGTTTTTTTGTTGAGTGTTTCTCGGCTTCTTTCTTTAACAGGAACAGTAGCTGGCGCGGTGGTAGGAGCGGGCTTTTTTAGAGGGGCAACCGGGCTTGAGGGTTTTGCT
>CAYWDE010000363.1:0-1613 GCA_964456885.1 uncultured bacterium
TCTGGGGATAACCGATGACTTGAGCAATCTGCCCAGCATCATTGTAGCCGTACTTTTTTTTGAGCAGAACTTTGCCCGATTGATCTTCGGTACGCTCTTCAATAACCCTGTCTAAAAGATCGTATTCTTTGATCTCGAGAGTAAAAGTCTTTTCCGACTTCCATTTTTTAACGCCACTAGTTCTTCCGAGGCTGTTATAGATAAACTCAACTTTCTGCTTGTCTTTATTTAAGCTTGTTAGACGTCCTGAATGACTGTAAGTATAAGTCGTTTGCACACCTCTGGCATCGGTTTCCGATGTTTTATGAAAGGCTCCATAGCTGTATGCAATCTCTTTGAAGGAATAGTTAGAGCTCTTGCTTCCTCTCCTGAAATACTCAAGCTTGTTTAGGCGACCCTTATAATCATAACCAAACACCTGCAGAAGACCGTCTCCTCCGTAATAGTGGTGAAGGTTTCCGCCGCTATCATACTTAAAGACCTCTTTGGTTCCATTGAGATGGTTGATCTCGATTGGCTTTCCATGGACGTTGTAAGATCTTGTGAGAGTCCTTCCTTTTGGATCTGTTACAGAGATAGGATTATCGAATAAATCATAGGCATAAGTGTATGTAGGTCTAACTGAAGAATCTGCACCATCGCTGGTTTCAGGATAAATAATTTGGATGGGGCGTCCCAGAGAATCATTCGTGTAGACTGTTTCATTCCCATATCGATCTATTTCAGAGAGTTTATTCCCGGCAAGGTCATATTTTTGATTTGTTTCAAATCGATTCCCTCCTCGATCTTTTTCCAGAGTATAAATAGGGAAATTTCTTAAATCATAGCCATATTCAATCGAAATTCCTGTATCGGAGTGGGTTTCTAATACTAGATTTTGATTGCCATCATAAAAATAGCGCGTTTCATTGCCGAGAGGATCCGTCTCGAGGAAAAGTAACCCCCGCTCGTATCTTTTGTTAAGCGTATAGCAATGGTTGTCATTTGCATCATAAATGGCCTGAGAAGCAATGTTCCCTTCCCCATCAAATTGATTAACGGTTTTTTTAAGGAGAAATTCCGATTTGCCGTCTGCAGAATTGTATTTTTGTTCAACTATAACAGGTGCTCCAACATTAGGAAGCTCTTGTTTTGGCAGAATACGAGTGATGGCCCTTTCTGTTACTCCATAAACGTCTTCAAGAGCTCCTTCTTTGCCATCATCGGCAATGACCTCAATAAGAGCCGCATCATCGTTATAGGCATAAAAATGCCGCTCTTTTACCCCTGACCTATAATCTTCCTCTTCAGAATCAGGAGACCCTTTCGTTAAAATGAATTTCTTGAGGAGAAGATTGGTCCCTTTTTTGTACCAATATTTGACCCCGGTCCCCTTGGCATCTGTTTGAAAAAATCCATGAGTGGTTTTGCCAGAGAAATAGGCATAATTCTTTATGTGTCCATCTTGATTTGTGACAAGGCCACTGTCATCAACATTCAAAGAGATAGCCCCTAGACCTATGACATCTCCATATTCTCTTTCCTCAACAATATTTGCTTTGTCTTTGTTATCGTAAGTGAAGTGCTTGTAATAGAAAATATTGCCATTCGCGTCTTCGACAGAAGTAGAGATG
>CAYWDE010000364.1:0-1596 GCA_964456885.1 uncultured bacterium
ATTAGGGCCATTGGACCTTTTTTTCCACTGAGTTCTAACGGCAATCCAACAAGGATCAGATCCACTTCTAAAATAGGGAGAGCTGCTTTGATGTTCTGAATCGCTTTTTTCCCCCCTTCCACCATTGCCACGGGGAGAGCGATCTTCCTATTTTTATCTGATACGTCGATACCGATCCGTTTCAGCCCAAAATCAATTGCAGCCACTCTCCCCATTTTTAGTTTGACGCTAAGAGAGGGTTTTCTTTTCTCACCAGCTGCTGATCGAGAACAGCTCGAATGAAGCTTCGGAAAAGGGGGTGGGGCGCTAACGGTTTGGATTTAAATTCAGGATGGAATTGAACTGCGAGCATCCAAGGATGGGCCTTAATCTCTGAGATTTCACAGAGGTCCCCATGCTGAAGTTTGCCTGAAAAAACCATCCCTTTCTCTTCAAATGCGGTTTTGTACTGATTATTGAATTCGTAGCGGTGGCGGTGCCTTTCTGAGATGAGAAGATGCCCATAGGCCTCATAGGCGAGGGTCCCTTTTTTGATTTCGCAAGGATAGGCTCCAAGGCGCATTGTCCCGCCTAAATTCTGGATCTTTTTTTGCTCTGTAAGCATCGAGATCACAGGCTCTGTAGTATTTAAATTCATCTCTGTTGAATCGGCATTTTCGAGTCCGAGCACATGGCGAGCAAATTCGACAATCATCACTTGCATCCCGAGGCAGAGGCCAAAATAGGGGATGTTGTTCACTCTGCAATAATTGGCTGTGAGAATTTTCCCTTCCCATCCCCGCTCTCCGAAACCGCCGGGTACGAGATACCCATCGCAACCGCTGATCGCTTTCTCAACGGAACCATTTTCTATGATTCGATCCGATTCAAATTTCCGGATTTCTAACGAGCAGCCTGCCGCTATAGCTCCATGGTGAAGCGCCTCAAAAACCGATTTGTAGGCGTCTTGGTGGTCCATATATTTTCCCACCATTCCAATAACAATTTTCCCTTTAGGATTAAGGACTGTATGAAGCATTTTCTCCCACTGAGACAGGTCGGGAGTTTTCGACTGAAGCTCCAGTGCTTTGCAAATTTTAATGTCGAGTTGTTGTCTATGGAGATCGAGAGGAACTTCATAAATGCTCCTTTCGACATCTTTTTCATCAATCACTGAATCTTGCCGAACGTTACAAAAAAGGGAGATTTTAGCTTTGATCTCCTCAGAAAGCTCATCTTCACATCGGCAAAGGATAATGTCTGGGATGATTCCGATTTCTCGCAGACCTTGAACCGAATGTTGAGTCGGTTTGGTTTTCACCTCTCCAGCTGCTTTCAAATACGGGACATAGGTGAGATGGATATTGATGCAATCTTTTGGCCTTTCATACCGAAATTGCCGAATCGCTTCGAGAAAGGGGAGCGATTCGATATCGCCCACAGTGCCGCCAATTTCGACAAGAACTACCTGGATCTCTTTTTCCTGGTTTCCACAAGCGGTGATTCGCGCTTTGATCTCATCAGTTACATGGGGAATCACTTGGACCGTTTTTCCTAAATAATCCCCTTTTCTTTCTCTTTTGATGACGGTCTCGTAAATCTGACCAGAAGTGGAAT
>CAYWDE010000365.1:0-1579 GCA_964456885.1 uncultured bacterium
AACTTGGTGCCTCTGATGGGATCACCCACAGCAATACTTATCTGCTCCTACTCCAAGGATGGGATGCCCTCTCCTTAGATCGGTCTAACCAGCTTCCAGCCTACAATTTATTTAAAGAGTTCATCACTAAAGAAAATGTGAATGTACTTTTTGACAAATACAAAGTCCCTCAAGATTTAGACTTTCTATCGATTAAGACCTCTTACAATGCGTTCCATATTTGGGAAGCTCTTGACGAATCTTATCGCCCAGCAGTAGTCGCTGTGACGATGAATGGCCTCTATCCTCCAGATAAAGACCAAGTAGTTCTTTACCGCCCTTTTTATGTCGGAGATAAAACCGATTATTACGGAGCCAGTATCCTCTCCTTTTATAAATTGGGGAGAACAAAGGGCTATTCTCTCATCTATGCTGAAAAAACAGGCCACACACTGTTCTTTATCCGGGACGATCTTATCAAAAATAGACAACTCGCTTTTAAAGAGATGAATCAAGTTGAAAAACTCTACCGCCCTGCTACTTATAGCCGTGATACAGATCCGTTAAACCGCCCTTTCACAAATGCAGAAGTGTTGCTGAAAAAATGAAGAAGTGGATTCTCTTAATTTTATTTATCAGCCACCTATCGGCGGATGTAATGGACCATCTAAAAAAGGTCGAAAACAAATCGCCTGCCTACTCGATGCCAGGAATCGATTTCATTTACCTTATCAACCTAGATGAAAGACCCGAGAAATTAAAACACTCGCTAGATCAATTAGCTCTCTTTGAGATCCACCCTTGCCGTTTTTCTGCGGTTAATGGCTGGAAATTGACCATCGAAGAGATTGATGAGATCGGGCTGAAATTCTCTCCAGAAATGGAGGGGGGGATTTTGGGCACTTGCTATCCTCCGGAAAAAAACTTTGAACCGAGCCATGAACCCATTTCTGAATTCGGCAAGACCTATTTTTGCCACTGTATGGCCAGAGGAACTATTGGGTGCGTCTTAAGCCACCTCTCTGTTTTGCAAGATGCTTATACTTCAGGCTATGAAACCGTTTGGATTATGGAAGATGATATCGACATCATCCGCGACCCGAGAACCCTTCCCGACCTCATTGAAAAATTAGATGAACTCGTTGGCAAAGGGAATTGGGATGTCCTCTTTACCGACCGAGATATTAAAGACAATAATGGAAATGCGGTAACAACCTATTGGGCTGGAAGACGACCCGATTATATCGGATTTGCCAAAGAAAATGATTACGGAATGAAAAAGCAGGTGAGCCCCGATTTCTTGAAAATAGGGGCCAGATCTGGCTCCCATTCGATGATCATCCGCCGTAGCGGAATTCAGAAATTACTCCGCTTTTTCTCTGCCCATCAAGTCTTTTTCCCCTACGATATGGATTATATCTTTCCAAGAGGAATCAATCTCTACACAGTCGATGTAGATGTTGTCTCCAATCTTCCCAAAGCCCCTTCAGATAATGGCGGCCCTAATTATTTACAGAAAGGACATTAATGAAAAATCTCTTTATCTTCTCACTCTTTGCTCTTTCCTCTCTGAATGCAGCAGAACACCCCTTTAGCAAAC
>CAYWDE010000366.1:0-1572 GCA_964456885.1 uncultured bacterium
GGCAACAGGTTGTTGCCCAAATTCCATGGGGCCATAACATCCTTCTCCTTCAAAAACTTGAGGCTCTCCAAGATAGGCTCTGGTATGCTCATAAGACCATTGAGCATGGATGGAGTCGAAACGTTCTACTGCACTGGTTAAATAGTGACCTTCATAAGAGAGAAGGTAAGGCTATCACCAATTTTCAAAACACTCTCCCCTCTCCACAATCCGATTTAGCCCATCAGACCCTAAAGGACCCGTATTGCTTTGACTTTCTCACCTTGAGAGATAAACACGACGAGCAAGAACTAGAATCTGGCCTATTGGATCACGTGCAAAAATTTCTTCTTGAATTAGGAGCTGGCTTTTCTTTTGTCGGACGCCAAGTCCATCTATCTGTCGGGGATCAAGATTTTTATATCGATCTTCTCTTCTATCACTACAAGCTCAGATGCTTTATCGTCGTGGAACTCAAGGCAACCGATTTTAAGCCTGAATTTGCAGGGAAAATCAATTTCTATCTATCTGCTGTTGATGATCTAATAAAACACCCCGATGACAAACCAAGCATAGGACTTCTTCTTTGCAAGGGCAAAAATAAGATCGTAGCTGAGTATGCCCTTCGAGACATCAATAAACCCATAGGCATCTCTCAATACGAAGCAGCTATCGTAGAATCGCTGCCAAAAGAACTAAAAGGCTCTCTCCCCAGCATTGAGGCAATCGAACAAGAACTCGAAGACAAAAGCTTATGAAAAATGTAACAACTTTTTCTTAAACTGCGCAAATAGTGCGTAATCATCTGTTTTCTGCCTCTTTTACAAGAGGTTAATGCCGCAGATCGAGAGATGTTCTCTCTCTAAGGACCTATTTTAGTAAAAGGTTTATTATAATTTCATTTATTTAGAAACCACATCATAATAGATGGAAATTTTACAGGATTTACATGTCTCTTTTCTTTCACAAAGAAGTGAGTGCTACAGATGCTTTACTGAAGCGGAGAGGGAGGCGCTCCAGTTAGTATAGCAACGAGCTTTAAAGGATCTACTCGATAGAGATTTTGATCTCCACCGCCCTCATAAAAACCATACCTTTCGATATAATCAATTACCCCTTGTCCTACTGTAACTGATAGATTATTGAATGGATTTATCAGGCAGAGTTCACTATTCCATCCCCACGCATAAGCTTGATTTTCATTCTGAGCAAATAGGTCTTCTTGAATCCTTTTATAAGCCTGAATTTTCCCTCGAAGAATTTGTCCAACTATGGGCTCATTTTTACCTGATGCATAAGCAATACATCCTGTGGCAGGTAATAGAGCTAATAAAAAGAGATGAGAAATAGTAAAGGCTCCAATGATTGCGCCCACTCCAGCAATAATTCCGAGAGCAAAGATTATTTTTTTACTTAGATGATTATTCCCTTGAGCTGATCGATCGCACTCTTGAAGAGAACTGTTTGGAAGCAAATTGACCCTATAGGAGAAGTTGCGAGTTTCTTCAGAGCCTGATCGAACTTTATTCCAGATTTCTTTGAGATGGGCAGCTAACTCAATATGCGTAGTCCCTAATGCTTGCACAGTTCTCC
>CAYWDE010000367.1:0-1570 GCA_964456885.1 uncultured bacterium
CAAATCACCCCATTCCTCAAGGGGGGCCTCTATAACCGGCTGAGGAACGACTCGATTTGCAAAAATTTGTTCAATATTTCTCCCATCTAGAGTCGCCACACTCTCGCAACAATGGGGACATCTGAGGAGACGCCCTGCTCCCATTTCGGTCATAGCCCATCTATCAAAACAGAACGGATGAAGAATACTCCCCTGATACACTTGCCCATTCGGACCTCTATGAACCACATATTTAGAGGGAGCGGCAGCCAAATCTAGTTCGCTAGACAAAAGACGATAGGTATCTTCGGTATCTTCAAGAGATTCGTAACAAGAGACACAAACTGAATCAGGAGGCAATTGATTGAACGAGACTGAATGGAGAGAAGCCATATTTTAAAAAATTTAGTAGATCTCAAAGGAGGAATAGAATTGTTGCGCAGGCTTGTGTTTTGTCTCGATATTGGAAATAAGCCCTGTTCCCGGTTTTGCCTGAACGGTGTGGATGAAATGGTCGATCTGATCCCAATGCCCTTGTGCGCAGATTTCGACTCTCCCATCAGCTAAATTCCGGACAAATCCTTTGATATCGTGAAGAAGAGCATGCCTTTTTACGGCCGCCCGAAAACCAACCCCTTGGACTGTCCCTGTAACTAATATATGGATCTCTTGCATTACACTTCACTTTCGGCAAAAAGGGGCTCTTGAGTCAAGTTAATTGCTTCCCAAGCAAATCGATCGAGATGTTGAAAAACCTCTGAGGTGGAGGCCGATCGATTGAGGAGCATCCGCAACTCTTTAACACCCGTCAACCGCTTTAAATACCAACAGCCGACTCTCCGCATATCGAGAAGAGACTGCCTTTCTGGCTGATACCGGACAATACAGTCAAAATGTTCGAGAAGGCTCTGTTTCAGATCAGCAACCGACCTATCTTTAGGAGCTTCTCCGCTGAGAGCTCTTAAAATATCTTCGGCAATCCAGGGCTGCCCCATCGTCCCTCTAGCAACGAGGACCGCATCGCACCCTGTGTGGGCAAACATCTGCAGGGCGCTTTCAGCGTCGAAAATATCCCCATTTCCGATCACTAAAATATTTTTTGCAGCCTCTTTACAAGCCTTAATGTAGTCCCAATTTGCTTTCCCTTTATACCCTTGTTCTCGGGTCCTACCGTGGATAGTGATCGCTTTAGCCCCAGCCCTCTCTGCGATCTGGGTGATCTCGGCCGCATTGATGCTCCGTTCATCCCAGCCAGCCCGTATTTTAACTGTAACTGGAACTTTGACTGCAGCGATGATGTTGGAGATCACCTCCCCAATCAATTCGGGGGTCTTAAGCATCCCAGAACCACTCCCATCTTTAGTCACTTTATCAACGGGGCATCCACAGTTGAAGTCGATCACATCAAAGCCAAGATCTTCGACAATCCGGGCAGCGGCAGCCGCCACTTTAGGCTTGCTTCCGCAAAGTTGAGCCCCAATCGGATGCATATCTGAGTCGTAGTCGAGCATCCGGTAGGTATTGGCATCATTTCGGACAAGAGCATCGATCTTCACCATCTCACAATAGACAATCCCTGGACGATAGCGGC
>CAYWDE010000368.1:0-1552 GCA_964456885.1 uncultured bacterium
AGAAAGTGTAAATCAGCAGAATATGTTCTTTCTTTGCTTGTTAGTCGAATGCGGAAGAATCCAGAAAAAGATATACAGAATTTATTCAAATATTGGCCCTCAAAAAGCCACTATGATGATTCATTTTTAGTCCAAAAGAGCTTAATTTCATTGGTTTCTCATGTGTCTGCGCCTTGTTTGAATGAAATAACTGAAACCACCTTTGAGGTCTATGACAAGGCTTTAACTTCCTTTCACCCCTTAATTAAACAAGCTAAAAATGACTTATGGTTTCGCTTGATCTCAGCTTATGGAGATAGAATGGATCCCCATTTATTGAAATTTTTTTATATTTACTTACTTTCTAGGAAGACATACGAAAGTGAGTCTCAACGGAAGTCCCTGCTCAAAATTTTTATAGGTCGGCTGTCAAAGGAAGAAGTTGGAACTGTTTTGAGATCTCAGATAGGTGCATCTTGCCTATATGAAATTAGATATGTGTTGGAGCATGCTGCCGATATAGAAACAGTCGAGTTAGATGCCGCAGTACTATTTTTATTTGAGTCTGGATACAAAGGTATCGATTACCTGACACTTACAGAAAAGACGTCTCAAGAGGTCGCACGAAAGGTACTGGGAGAGTTATTACGGAAAACCTCAAGAGATCTTGAAGAACCACCAGAGTGGTTTAATGACCCAGTAGCAGTTTTTGTTGTTAATCGTCGTAAGATAAGAAAATTTCGATGTAAGCTTATAAGCGAGATTCTCCAGAAACCTACAGAAATTCCTGTAGAATTTCTGAAAGAGGCATTAACTAATTGCATTCTGGTAAATTTTAAAAAAGCCGTTTTTATGCTGATTCCGCGTATTCATCGAGCGGATCCTTCTTTAATTGTCGAATTGTTAGCAAATGTGTTGTTAAAAAAACTCGCCTTTTACCTGAACGACCATTTTTTGCTCTCTCTTATACGAAATGTCAATTTATTTGAGTTTTGTTCTCTTTTACGTCAAATGCCCTTTGAGGGTGCAGATCTATTCTTCCAACGGAAGAGAGTATTATACATTTTAGAATGTTTAGAAAAGGGATCATCTGATCCGGACCTGAATAAGGTTCTGGACGAGACCTATGTGCATTTTACGCGAATGAATGGGCCGGATGCTCCCCCTTCACCAGGGCGTAGATCCGACAAAGACCGCTCCCCTCCTCATGAGCCATTACCTACATTTACACAAATAGATGAGCTAGGAGGTCTCCTTTCACCACCTAATAGCTACCGTAAAGGCTCTTCTCCTCCGCATAGTCCATTACCTATAGATCACCCTCCGCGATTCTCTCTCTTTGCTGGGCTGCGGCCATAGGATAGATGTTAATTTTGGCGGGCATCTAAATGGAGAATGTACTTTCCGTCGGTAAGATTCCCGTAGAAATAACTTCCGAAGGGAGAATGGATGGAGGCCCCTTCCCGATCAAAACCTTGGGCAATCAGGGTATTGAGGGTCCACTCCATGGCACTCAATTCAGGGCACTTTGGGAGTACAAATTGTTCATAATAGTCTTTACTAGCCACATGAG
>CAYWDE010000369.1:0-1540 GCA_964456885.1 uncultured bacterium
TCTCCTCCTTTTACCCTTTCTCCCACATATGATTTAGTTCAAAGGCTAAAGAATGCAGTTTTCAATCTCTTTGCGAAAATTGTTTGCTTTATCAAGCTCGTCGGGAATTCTGCTAATTCCGTTTTAATGAAACCGATAAGTAAAACTCCTCCGGCAGAATCCTCCCCTGTAAGCCCTCCTCCCCCTATTTTCAATAGAATTCCACCTTCAGATCATCTGATCGAAGAGATCGCGCCCCCCGCTAAATTAGCTCTAGCAGAAAGGATTAAGCCTTATGAACAGATGCCTAATGATGAGATCTTATTTATTGAAAAAGCGATCTCTCTTTTTCGACAATCTCTTTCAGACAAACCTTCTAGAACTGGCGAAAAATCTCCCCTACAAATATTTGATGAAGAATGGGAAACAATGCTTAATATCAACTCGATTGCAACAAGCGTTATCCGCGCTTTTATTTTCTCAGAGACTGAACTGTCCCTAGATCTCTTTTCCCAGAAACAAACAGTACGGAGACGCTTCATTATTCCGCTTAGCGCCCCCCTTAATGACTATTATTTCATGAGCGAAGGATCCTTTGAGGAAATTCTAAATCACAGAAAAGACTTAATAAAATTGCGTATTTTTTTTAAATACTTACCTGAATCGGAAAAAGAGATCATTTTCGATAAGAGAGATTTTTCCGATATTGGCAAATTGCAACTATCTGATATTGGGAAAGATGTTCTTCATGGAATTGCCAATATTTCATACAAAATCATTCAAGCGAACAACTCTTTTTTAAATACACTTAAAGAAGTTTATCAAAAAAAAACAACGCCTTCTTTGACATGAAACAAGTAGGAGCTTACTATTTCCCCTCAGTTTTTTATCAGAGGAACTTAGATGCATCCAATTCGCTATTTCCCCAATAGATTTCCCCCTCCCCCAGCCCCTTTTTTGCTGAAACGACAACTTATTGAAAAAATAAAATTTGTGGCTATCGCGTCTCTTCTTGCTATAGTCCTTATTTGTAAGGCCGCCACTAAACTTATCAAGCTAGTTATTTTAGGAACTTCTCTTCTTTTAAGACGAATTGGAGATGTTTTTTTAAATCTATTCTATCGCCTACGACCCCTTGTAAACCGACCTGCTCGGATAGCCCCTCAAATTCAAAACGGCAGAATCACTGAGCCCCCTTCTCTGGAGGGGAAATTTAAACCTTTTAGACTTGTCATTTACGGAGAAACAAACTTTTTTAAACACGCTGTAGAGATTTTCCGAAAATCCCTTTCAAAAGCCTCTCTAGCTCTATTTAACGATGAATGGGAAACAATGGAAAATATAAGCACCATCTCGTTTGCCGTTATTAGAGCCTATCTTTTCTCAGATAGCTCAAGCCGTTTTACTTTTTTTACTGAATGTATTAGTGAAAAACAGACAATAGATTACACAGACCAATTGCTCAATTTGCGTATCCAACTCAGAAAAATCCCCTATTCCGAACAAGAGATTATTTTAGATAAAACAGACTTCATCGACATCAATCAACTTCCCCTCTCTC
>CAYWDE010000370.1:0-1537 GCA_964456885.1 uncultured bacterium
TCAGGTGAGCATTGCTCTGCCCCATTTTGAGAGATTCTTTAAATTTGTAGATTTAGAAGGGTACGAGCTTGGCCGTTTAGGAGCTGAGATCCGCCAAGAAGAAAAGTTAAAAAATTTGTCTAAATAGCTTCTAAAAGCGACTCAAGCCATATTTTAAAATACTTTCTGATAGAATAAACTATGTTTAAGTTGAAATCTGATTATATACCCACTGGCGATCAGCCAAAAGCGATCGATCATCTGGTCGCAGGGGTCCAATCTGGGAAAAAGGCTCAAGTCCTTCTCGGAATTACAGGTTCTGGGAAGACCTTTACAATGGCGAATGTGATCCAAAAGACGCAGAAGCCAGCTCTTATTCTAGCTCATAATAAAACCTTAGCAGCTCAGCTCTATCAAGAGTTCAAATATTTTTTTCCAGATAATGCGGTCGAATACTTTGTCTCTTACTACGACTATTATCAACCTGAGGCGTATATTGCCCGAACTGATACCTATATTGAAAAAGATCTTGCAATCAACGATCGGATTGAAAAAATGCGCCTTAGCGCCACCCGTTCCCTGATCGAACGTCCCGATGTGATTATTGTCTCTTCGGTCTCTTGTATTTATGGCCTGGGTAGCCCCGAATACTATAGCCAGATGCTCCTCAATTTGGCTGTGAGACAGGAGGTGCGGAGAGATGATGTCCTTCTCCATCTCGTGCAACTTCACTACGAAAGGAGCGATTACGATTTGGCTCGGGCTACCTTCCGTGCCCGAGGGGATGTGTTAGAAATTGTCCCTGCTTATGAAGACGACTTGGCCTACCGGATTGAATTTTTTGGCGATGAGGTGGAAAGGATCAGTGAAATCGATCCTCTCACAGGGAAAGTACGGAAGCGTCTCGATAAAATCACCATTTACCCTGGATCCCATTATGTCACTCCAGAAAATATCCAACACCAGGCAATCGACAGAATTCGTGAAGAATTGAACGAGCGGATCGCCTATTTCCAAAAGGAAAATCGGCTGATCGAAGCTCAAAGGATCAAAGAGCGGACCAATTATGATCTGGAGATGATCCGGGAAATCGGATTTTGTAAAGGGGTGGAAAATTATTCACGCCACTTTAGCCAAAGACCGCCTGGAGCTCCCCCTCCTTGTCTCATCGACTATTTTCCAGAAGATTTCCTTTTTTTTATCGACGAATCGCATCAAACATTGCCCCAACTTCACGCGATGTACAACGGGGACCGTGCTCGGAAACAATCACTTATTGAATTTGGATTCCGCCTCCCTTCCGCATTTGATAACCGCCCTCTCAAATTTGAGGAGACTTACACAAAATTCCGCCAAGTTCTCTATGTCTCTGCGACGCCGGGACAGTGGGAAGTGGAAGAGGCTGAAGGGGACATCGTACAGCAAATCATCCGCCCTACAGGCCTCTTAGATCCAGAGATCGAACTCCGCCCTGCCAATGGGCAAGTGGATGATTGCTTAGAGGAGATCCGTAAAGAGACGGCGCGTTCAGTTAGATTTTATAAGCACAAGATTATGC
>CAYWDE010000371.1:0-1534 GCA_964456885.1 uncultured bacterium
CCCTGGTTCGTAGCCAGGTACTCTATCCAACTGAGCTACCAGTGCGAAGTAGATCTATCTATCATCGCCGATCGAGTGGCTAAAAATCAAGAAAGTTCCAGAACTTTTTCTCCTTAACGAGGCGTAACGTCTCTTGAGCTTTCAGCCTTTTCACTTGGGGCACCCCTTTCGGCTCAAAACGCCCCTTTTCAAATTGAATGTCAAAAGAGGGTTTGACCGACTTATAGCTATAGCCATGGATGAAATCGGTCCCTCGGAAGGGGGCGGTAAACTCTTCATTAACTAGAGCGACCCAGTCCCGGTCCCCTTTATGACCCCAGGCTTTCACCTTTTTGAGCATCTCATCCTGCGTCCGGACCCAGCTGTAATGGTGGAACATCGGCTCCCCATCGGGTCCCGCCACATGGCGCCGTTTGGGCCCGGGCAGAAGATTATAGATTGCATCCCTCTCATCTTGATGGAGTAGAATTTCCGATTCTAACGACCTTTTTTGAACCAGCACAACCGAGTCTTCAAACCGGAGCGCCTGGTTGGTCGGATCCCGAAAATACCAGTAGTTAGAAAGTTTTAGAGCTGTGTGATGCCTGTAGTCGCTACAATCAAGCCACTCGGCAAATTTTCTCCCTTCTGGGACTTCATCCGCATCGAGAAAAAGGACCATCTCCACATCTTCATTGAGAGAGGAAAATCCGACGAGCCTTGAAAAGCTGTGCCAGAAGTGTGCTGGGTCAACTTTTTTCCAAATTTTCTTTGGTATTTTTTGTGGTAAATAGGGGTATTCAATAAAGAGACATTCTGGGAAGGCGGCATAAATTTCTTCTAGCAGGGGGCGATTCTCAGGAGTCCCATCGAAAAAATGGTCGCAGATAGAGACGATCACCTGCTCAGAGAAAAGAAGGGCTTGCTCTAAAGTCGCTCTGATGAAGCGGCTCTCATTCGAACAAAAGTTAACAATTGTAGAAATGGGATGCTTTTTCATAGAAGAGAATCTTAGCACAAAATAGTATTAAGATATGAACATCGTTATTCTAGGAGCCGGGAAAATTGGGTCTTATGTCGCGGCGAGACTCGCTGAAGAAGAGCATAATGTTATTCTCATCGACCAAGACGAAAAAGCCCTCCAATATGCAGGGAGAGAGGGGGATGTAGCGACCATCCATGCCTCAGCGCCGAGCTGGAAGCTTTTTGAACATCTAATCGAAAGTAAACCAGACCTTTTTTTTGCCGCTACTAGCGATGAAGAGACCAATTTAGTCTCTTGTTCGATTGCAAAAAATATGGGGTTTCCTAAGACCATTGCAAGGGTTCAAGCAAGGGAATATCTCAATAATATGCATCTCGATTTCAGCCGCCTTTTTTTTGTCGACTATTTCATCGGCCCTGAAGTGCTCGCGGCCCAAGACCTATGCAAAGTGCTTGTCCATTCTGGAGATTTAGCAGTCGAACATTTTGCCCATGGAGCAATCCAGATGAGGACGATTCAACTCCCCGAAAAGTGGGACAAAGGGGCTGTCTCTATCTCGAAATTGGGGTT
>CAYWDE010000372.1:0-1525 GCA_964456885.1 uncultured bacterium
TGTCTATCCTTAAAAATGTGAATTTGGGCTAGCGTGAAAGCGCCAAAAATCGGCGATCGTAAATAGGTCTGCATTGAATTAATACTGACCTATTTACGATCGTTGATTTGTTGGCGGCTTTGACGCAGCCCAAATTCACATTTTTAGGGCGGGCACAGTATAATTCGGTTGCTCTCTTTGTCTACTTACCTTTATGATTTTTCCCATTTCAAACCCTTTTAAGGAGTTTTTTATATGGCTGCACGCGTAGATGGTCCAAATTCTAGCCAATCCATTTCAGACCAACCGCCACGCATCTTCATCAAGGAAGATTCGACCCTACTAAAAATAGCAGCTGCCATCCCACTCATAGGGATGCCTGTTTCTGTTATTCAAGAGCACTTTCTATCAGCCAAGATAGTAGCTTTACAAGAACCATCCGTATTGAGCAAATTAATTTCTGTAAAAAATGATTACAAAAAATCGGCAATAATCCGCAATCTCATCTCTGCAGCTTTAGTGATTGCTGGGATTGCAAAGGGCATTCTTAAATCCAATTTCTTAATTTCAGCCTTTATTTTGACAGGGGCAGCTGCATTTAACGTTTACCTGATCAATCAGAATGAAAAAGTTATACATAGACTGAAACTTTCAGGATTCGGGCCTGGGTTGATCGTCCATTAATTACTCCCCCCCCCTTAAAATAAGGAATTTATCATGAGTGGAAATATAAACCCTGTTTCAAATGCCCCTAATCCAGGTCAATTTTTTATCAGAGAAAAATTCTATCCTGCCCATAAAACGATCTCTTATATCCCTTGGGTAGGGATAATCCCCTCCTTTTTCCAAGAAAAATCATTGTGCAGAGAACTCGAGACGTTAAAAAAAAGTAACAAGCCGCAAATGATTCAATGGCTCACCGCCATGAATAAACATAAAGTGACCACAATAACCCGAAATCTAGCGAGCACAGTTTTGTTGATTGTAGGGATTGCAAGGGGGATTATCCCCTACGCTTTGCTTGGCAGCGCTTGTGCATTCCTCCATCTTGTATCTATCGGGGTCGATCTATTCAACCTCGACCAAAATATAAAAGCTCTCAAATCTGTTCATCACAATTCGTACCACGTGCAAGTCGCTGGGAACCGTTTGGCTTACACTTGGGTTGCGGTCGAGTCTTAAAAGAGGAATTGCACTTTTTCTTTTGGGGGAATAAACTTTCTCCCTCTAAAACCTCTACAAGGAGTTTAATTATGAGTGGATCTGCAAATCCTATTTCAAATGCCCCTAACTCAGTTCACCCTTTTGCCAGAGAAGAGGGGGACTCTATTCTTGAAACCATCTCTTACATCCCTTTCATAGGAGCCATCCCCTCCTACTTTATTGAAAAATCGTTGGAAGAAAAACTCCAGGAGATGAAAAGCCCTTACAAAAAACTGCAAATGGTCGAATGGATTAAGGAAAGCAATCTCCATAAAACTAAATCTATCGCCCGAGACCTATTCGACGTAGCTTTATTGATTGCAGGGTTTGCAACAGGCCTTAT
>CAYWDE010000373.1:0-1480 GCA_964456885.1 uncultured bacterium
TTTTGCCGGAACCAATTTCAAAATCAAATTGGCTCAAAACGCTCCCTAGTCGATCTGTTTTGCAAAACGGAAGAGATCTTCCAATTTTTGCATCACATTAAGAGCCTCTTTAACCTTGAGCAGTTGGTCATCAAGAAGGGTCATCTCATCCTCTTCACGAGTAATAAACGTCTGCTCTTTAGCCAATTCCTGATCTCTTTTAAACGCCTTCCGGTTCAAATGGATAAAGGTGAACGCAAAATAGAAAGTGATCGCTAAAGAAGAAAGCAGCTGGACTAGCTTCATCTCGGGGAGAAGGAGAAAATCGAAAAATCCCGCCTGCTTAATCCCCTCTTCGGGAATCACCGAGTCCCCATTCAAATAGACGAAGAGAGAACTGAGCCCCCCAAATAGCGTAGGGATCAACTCTAATAACAGCTCTCTATAGTTCGCCCGGAGCCAAGACTCGAAAGTCAAAGGGGGCTTGCTCGATAAATGGGATAATTTATCGATGATCTGATTGAAGCTTTTGGTCGCAGCATCTTTCGCCTCTTCATGCTCCACTTTTTTATCAAAAGACCGTTTTAGCATATCCACTTCAACGAGCAAGTTTTTCTCTATAGGTCCCCCTTTATATTTCCGTTTAATGAACGTAGAGATCTGATCCAGCCAATCCAAGCAGGCGGCTTGAACATCAAATTCATGCCCCCAATCCCCAACTTTTTTCTCCTCTACACCCAGAGTATTTAAAGCACTAATCAACTCATCATTCTTCTCTTTAATCTCTTTTTTCCGTTTCCTGTTAATCTCTCGGATCATCGAAAGCTCAACATCTTGCAATTTCCTTTTTTCAACCGCCTCATCCGCTTTATGCTTTCTTGACCGGCTATTTTGAAATCCGATGTATCCGCCAATCAAAACAGCAACAAAAAATCCGATCACATAGAGAAGTTTAGAATCTAACTGAAATTTAAAAAAATCGGTTAAAGCGACCCAGGCTCCTAAGATTGCACTCATAATTGTGTTCAGAACTAAACTGAGAGTTCCAGCCAATTCCGCATTATCAATCACCAGTTCATCCCGAACTCCAGGAGGGATATCGGCTAATTGAAAAATTTGCCCTATTTCGTGATATCTAAGCGTTTTATCCAAATGGCTTTTACCCAAACGGATATGCTTCTGAAGAAGGAGAAGCTCTGCAGGTGTCAATTTAGATAACTGATCTTTACTTAACATGATCTTTTCCTTTTCTTAACAATAACCCATTCTAGAGAGACTCCTCATTTTGAGCAAAGCTTTAGAAAACATTCTAAGAGACTGTTAACGGATTTAAATTTCGTCGATTTTGGGGTTCTTTTGAGCTAAAAAGTTAGCCAAAATAATCCCCAAAATCGACGAAATTTAAATCCGTTAACAGTCTCTAAGCTGATTGGGCCACTTTAGGTTTGATACCTATTGTGATATGGAAATCGTATGGCCGCTTCGGAAAACCGTATTTTTT
>CAYWDE010000374.1:0-1462 GCA_964456885.1 uncultured bacterium
GATGATGCGGAGTGGTTTAATGAAAAAAAATACCCCTTTACCAAGCAAGATCTGCTCCTCGAAATTTTCCACGCTAATCCTGAAAACGCCCCCGCTTCCAGCTCTAGAGCTGGCTGGATCTACCAGCAGTTCCTCAAACTCTATGCCTTTTCAGTGATTCCTGGGCTCTCCTCTAATATCCTCATCCTCGATGCCGACACAGTTTTTCTCAAACCTATTGCCTTCCACGATTCTCAAGGCAACCCCTTCTTTAACTATGGGAAAGAGCATCACCAACCCTATTTCGACCATGCAAAAAGGCTATTGCCTCAATTTCAGAAAGTGTTCCCTAAATATTCGGGGATTTGCCACCACATGTTGTTTCAAAAACCGATTCTTCAAGATCTGTTTGAGACAATTATCAAAATCCACTCGATAGAACCCTGGAAAGCGATCGCCCGCTGCATCCTCCCTTCAGAATTGGAGGGCTCCTCTTTTTCAGAATATGAGATCTATTTCAATTTCGCATTTATCCGGACAAATCAAGCAAAGCTTCGTAAACTGAAATGGAAAAACGTCTACTCTGCAGCTGATTTAAAAGAGTTTAAAAATAAAAAGTATGATTACATATCATGCCACTCATACCAGTAAATCAAAAAAACTGGCTCAGAAGCCACTTTCAATGACAGTCTCTTAGAAACCTATACTAATACCGGATGCCAGTCGTTTTTTTGACCCTTTTGAGCCTATTTTTTAATTTTATTATAAAAAAATTTAAGGCAGAATATCTTCCCTTATATAAACCAGGATTTGATTATGGCAACTTTTACAGCACGTTATGGAGACCCTTCTAATCCGCCTAAAGCCCCCCATTTAAATTTTGCCCTCCCCTCGATTGGTGCTCAATTTGCATACTCTAGATCAGACGATAGGAGAGCGAACCTCATTTCGGAGAAAGGAGCTGAAATTGCGATTCAGGCGATCAACCAGAGAGTTCAACAGTTAGATGAGACAAAAGCAAAAAGACAAGAAGAACTTTTAGCGGGGAGATTGCGTTTGCAACAGACAGAAACAGCTCTCGCGACTCTTCTACAGAAAGTCGATTCTTACAGAAAGACCGTATTAGACTCAGAGAGAAAACTTCGGGGCACTAGAGAAGAGATCTCCAGCTTAGAGAGGGATTTAAGGGTTTTACAGCCAGACTCTGTTGCGGCTATGGAGATAGACAAAGGAAACTCTTCTAAGCGTGAACGGGCTGACCCTTCCCCAGTCGATAAAAGGCCTGCAAAAAAACTAAAAACTGCGGAATTGTTAGCCAAAATATATAAACCGGGAACTCAAGTTTACTACAAGCAAAAAGTCGCTGTTATTAAGGAGTCCCTTGGACCGCAAACATTCTCTATCATTCAAGATAATAAGGAGATCAGAGTAGATAAACAAGAACTGGTCTTTTTTCCTCAAGAGAAAGGGATCTACCTTATCA
>CAYWDE010000375.1:0-1427 GCA_964456885.1 uncultured bacterium
CGATTAGCCCCAGCGCCCCTTTTCTTTTTCACGCTGCCGATTCTGGCGACTCTAAAATATCGGCTATTGCAGCTACCCCTAGTTTTTTGAATGGGATGAAAGATAAAACAGCTTTTGATGCGGCGGCCATCCCTGTTGAGAAAATAACATGTCCTCTCCTTCTTCTCTCTGCTGAGGATGACCAAATGTGGCCCTCCTCTCTTTTCGCGAAACAAATTGTAGAAAGATTAGTTCAGCATAAATCACCGATCTATTGTTCCCATATTAACTATCCAGGAGTAGGGCATGCTCCAGGAAAAGGGGAAGCGGGTCTCCACCCTATCTTGAAAAAATGGTTTTCTTATGGGGGCAATCCAGTAGATAATGCGTTTGCAGCAAAAGATTGGCTAAAGCAAACGGTTAAATTTTTTAAAGAGCAGTTATGAGTAAAGTTCTCGATCGATTCCGGGCTATTGATTTAACGCACCCTCTTCATGAAGGGATCCCCACTTGGTCGGGAGGTTGTGGATTTCGGTTAGAAATCAAATTAGATTATCCACAAGGACTTCGGGTGCAAAGCGTGAAAAGTCATGCAGGAGTGGGGACGCATATAGATGCTCCGACCCATTTCATTAAAGACTCTTGGAATATCGCCGATCTCCCTTTAGAAAATTTGATCGTCCCTGTTTCAGTGCTCGATATCAGCCATAAAATGGCTCCCGATCTTTTGATCTCCATTTCCGATATTGAGCTGTTTGAAAAGTCAAACGGCCAGATTCCTCAACACTCTCTATTTTTAGCCTACACAGGGTGGAGCCAGTTTTGGAACGATCCAGACCGATACCGTAATCCCGATGAAACAGGGAAAATGCATTTTCCCGGATTTTCAGAAGAAGCGGCCCTCTTTTTATTAAAAAGGGGTATTGTCGGGGTTGGAATTGATACGCTCTCCCCAGATGGGTCGATCAATGGTCCAGGGGTTCGCTATCCGGTCCATGAGGTTATTTTGGGGGCTAAAAAATATATCATTGAGAATGTGGCCCATCTTGATCAGATGCCCCCTTCCGGGGGCTATTGTATAGCTCTGCCGCCGCGCTCCTGCGGAGCTACCGAGTCAGCTGCACGTTTGGTTGGGCTAGTGCCCTAATTTTTAATGACAGCAGCAAGAATCTTTTGAGCAAGACGTAGCCATCATATCACTTGCGATTTCGATCAATATTCCGTTGAAATCGCGTACATATCCGACCGTTTGACCCCACGGTTTTTCTTCGGGGGCAGCGACAAGTTCTGCTCCGGCTTTAACGGCTTGAGAGAGGGAGCGGTTTACGTCCTTCGCAGTAAAAGAGATTTCGCAACCAGGGAGCTCTGCAGGGGAGATACGTCGAAATCCTTGGGGAAGATTTGGCTTGGCAAGCGCGAACGATGCAAACCCACGAGCCGTTTCTCCT
>CAYWDE010000376.1:0-1413 GCA_964456885.1 uncultured bacterium
AAAGTGGGCTGTCGTGAATTAGATCGGTATCGGTCATTTTTTTTGTTTGTGATAGTAAATAAATTTCAGGTTTTTTAAGGTAATTCTCCAATTTTATTAAAGGGAGTATTTTTATGGTCATAGCCACAGATCTCGCAAGGCTTCATACGCAACTGCCCGAAAGAGAAAACCGAATGGGTCGGGCAGAAAGGAGAAGTTTAAAAAAGCTGTTTAGCGATGTAGGTAAGGCTGAGTATGAATGGCCGAAAACAGCACAGATAGACTCCGGGGCTCTCACTTACCTGTCTAAAAAATTAGATGCATCTGTGTTAAGGGTTTACAATGAAGCTGTTGAATATATACAGAGTACAGAAGAGCACCTAGAAAATTATAAGACCCTTCGCGATGCCGATCCTAATTGTGGGGGATTTAGCGAAGCTACTGCGATTCTTGAAGAGGCGACCCCTTTCGAACAGATGGTGGCGCTCGATCAGTGGATCGATAGGAGAGGGGGAAAGTGGAAAAAGGGGAGGCGTACGATTTGCCTTCAGCAAGGAGATGATGATTACGTCCCTCTCTATATCGCATCGAGAAAAGGGGTTCCAGCAACAACAATGACCGTTATGCTTGGTGTATCAGGGGGAGACCATAAAGCACCCCGTTACTCCGATTTTGCTGAAGATGCTAATTTGGCTCAAACTTCTGTATTTGCAAAACCTTTAGAGTGTCTGGAAACCGTTAGACAACCCTACTTCTCAGCGGCGACGATCCTGAAAGGGGGGGCATTTGAGCGGGGCGTGATCGATCATAAGCGCCGTTACGAAATCACCGATATTAATAAGAAGAAGAGATCGAGTCAGTTTGCGTGTGTCGAGCTTGTCGGTCAAAATCAGCCGAAAAATGCGTCGATTAAAGAGGAGAGTGCGGGAAAAAACCTGGTCAGCCTTTTTAAAAAGCATGGATCTAGGCAGATACACTCTGATTTAAATTATGAGGAGCTGGCGCCAGAGGGGTACAGAGACAATGTAACAATTAGAGTAACCCCTAAAAAAATATGGGAAGCGGTCAAAAAGAGTGTGTGTGATGGGGATTCTGAACAGTTAGACGATCTGATGAGAAAACTCTTTTTGCTAAAATTTGCCCCTTTCACCTCTTCTGCTGTAAACGCTTTTTACGCGGAGAAAATTTTTGATTAGAAAAAGGGGCCGATATTGCTTCTTTTTTTTTCTCAATTCGGGTAACTTTTTTCTCCATCACATAGAGGAGAATGTATGACTATTAGCGAAACTTTTTTAGTAGAGTCATTGGACTGGGATTATAATAAGAGCTATTTTCAGCAGACTTCTCTTGCGGGGACTGACAATGAAGTCGATTCTTTATCCCCTTTACAGAAAAATTTTAGCGAACGAGTTCGCCTTCTTACTGAAGAAAATA
>CAYWDE010000377.1:0-1411 GCA_964456885.1 uncultured bacterium
ACCTTACACAAGCTTGTTCATTTCTAAACATTCTTCTCTTCTTCTACTGTCAAAACACCAGTGAACCGCTCTTGTCGGTTCTTTTCTTTTCGCTCAGGTTTCTGATTGAAAGGAAGTTAAGAATATACAAAACCCAACACATTTTCTGCAACACCTTTCAAAAAAGAAAGAACGTAAACAATTGGACAATAAGTATTTAAGCATTTTTTCTTGTTTTTCACCTCTCTTAAAACCCCCCTATTTTTTTGCGGATTTCGCCTCTTTTTGCACCTTATTTTGAGCCCAGTCGCCTAAATCGAGTATCTTTACATATCTGAGCACTGATCTTTATACAATGATTGCCCCTGTTTTTCAGATTCTACACAGCAACCAAAGCAAATCCTCTATTCGATTTTGTTCTGGCGATCAAAAAAAATTTCCTTTTTTCTCTTTTCTAAAAAGAGAAAATTAGAGGAATCGATTCTCGCTAAATAGCAGAGTTTGAGGTGTAAGATAAATTTTTATTGCAACTTTCAAGATAAAATTTTATCGTGTGACAAAAGCCAACCTTACAGTTAGGGCTTACGAGAAGATGATATCTCATCAACTTGAAAGCTTAAATAATCTGTAGGGCGTTTTATATAAAAGAGGTTGACCCTGATAGAGGGTGTTAAAAAACAGTTTCAGTAAATTTTTTAGGGTTTTTGGCCAATTTTAGGTTCAAACTCTCAAGGAATCTAACTCCGCGAGTCTACCTATTATTTGGACCAAAAATTGGGCAAAAGTCCTTCCGAAAACTTCTGAAAATGAATTGAAGACACCTTCCTTAAGGTCACCTTAAAACAAGAAAACTGGAGATGTTTATATGCATTTTAAGTGGAACACCGCGTTCAGCAGGGTCATAGCATCCTCTGTTGCTACTCTCGTAGCAACAACAAGCCTGTACGCAATCCCAAGAGATCCTTGCGAACCACCAGCACCAAACGTGTGCTGTGAAGAGCCAAGACCAGGCCCTTTCGCTTTCTCATATCCTTATGATATGGATCTAAATTGCCCAAGAGATTTCTATGCTCATGCAGACTTTTTATACATGCAAGCAAGACAAGATGGGATGGATTTCGCGATCCAAGATTCCTCTGTGCCTGCAGCATCTACGACAATTACTCATGGTAGAGTAGAAAGTTTTTCTGGTAGTAGCCATGATTACGATTGGAATCCTGGAATGCGCCTTGGGTTAGGTTTTTACCTCGATCATGATGCTTGGAATATCGACTTCAACTGGACATGGCTCAATGTCACAAACTATGAGCATGCAAACGCGAGTACTGGCGGCGGAGTGATCATCCCTTCTTGGTTGCTTGGAGTAGGAACTCCAGCTACCCAGGTTGGCTCAAGATCGAGCGCTGTATGGGGTGCTAACTATCAAACATTC
>CAYWDE010000378.1:0-1403 GCA_964456885.1 uncultured bacterium
TCCGTTACAAAAACAGCAAAGGGTTGAAAGCGCGGAAAAAGATGGCGATCCAGGTCGGATTTTCCACTTTGATTGCCCTTTATCTCTTAATGCCGAGTTTTACACAGCTTCTTGCGGGGAAAACTTTTTTTCGCCCTCCTACCGCCAAAGAGCAGAGTGTAGAGGGGAGAAAAATCTTAACTGAAACGCTCACCACCGCACAATATACGCGCCAATTTTATCTCCCGTTTTTCAAAGATCCAATTTTCCATCTTCCGACTATTCTTGCCCTATTTTTTATTGTTTTTGTGATTACCGGCTCTTCAAACGCGGTCAATCTCACAGATGGTCTTGATGGGCTTGCGGCCGGTTGTTTGGTGATGGCTTCGTTAGTGCTTGCCCTCTTCGCCTTCTTTTCAAACCACCTTGATCTTGCCCGCTACCTCAACATCCTCTACATTGAGGGGAGCGGGGAGATCGCCGTTTATCTCTTTACAATGGCGGGGGCGACTCTCGGATTCCTCTGGTATAACGGATATCCAGCTCAAGTCTTCATGGGCGATACTGGCTCTTTGGCCCTCGGCGGCGTTCTCGGCGTCTCCTCTGTCCTTTTGCGAAGAGAGGTGATTTTGGCGATCGCCGGAGCGATCTTTGTTGCTGAAGCGCTATCAGTCATTTTGCAAGTGCTCAGTTACCGGTACCGGAATAAGAAGCGGATCTTTCTCTGCGCGCCTCTCCATCACCATTTTGAGTACAAAGGGTGGCCCGAGACGAAAGTGGTGATCCGCTTTTGGATCATCAGCCTCCTCTTTGCGATCATCGCCGTTGCCTCTCTGAAGTTGCAGTAGGTATTCTATACTGCTCGTAATTCAAGAATCGGCTTTTGGGCGGGTTCAAAGCGCCTTAAATCACTTCCAAAAATCGATTCTTGAATTGCGAACGGTATAAAGAGTTGATTCAAAAAAAATAGCGCGATAATTGAATCGATCATAATATAACTATGTTCAAGGTTAGGAAAATGAAAATATTGGTCATTGGTTATGGTGTAAGCGGAAAATCTGCCACCGCTTTTTTGCGAAAGGAGGGGCATGATGTGGTCCCTGTCGATAAAAAAGGGGGAGAGGGGGTCCTTTTTGATTCGGAAGAGATCTCTTTAGAGGGATTTGGGCTAGTGATTTTGTCTCCAGGTGTTCCCCAGACGCACCCTTTGGTGAAGGGGGCGAAGGATAAGGGGATCGAGGTCATTGGGGAAATTGAGCTGGCTTTTCGCCATCTTTCAAATCGGTGTTTCGGGATCACAGGTTCGAATGGAAAAACAACCACTGTTCTTTTGACCACCCATATTCTGAATCAGGCGGGGAAAAAGGGGAGAGCTCTCGGCAATGTGGGGGATCCTTTAACCGGTTATTTGGCTGGTTCTGCCG
>CAYWDE010000379.1:0-1359 GCA_964456885.1 uncultured bacterium
AATCTCTTTTAAGCACTCTTTGATGATCTCTTTTGTTTTATCCGTTGAGCCAGTATCGAAAATAACCCAATAATCAATTAGAGGTTTAGCTGTTTTAAGACATTTTTCAATGACCTCGCTCTCATTTTTCACGATCATATTCAGGCAGACCGTTTTTTGGGTTTAAGCTCTTCTCCGTTGAGGGGGTGAAAGAGGAATAAAAGGAGAGCCAATAGGCACTTGAAAAAATTCATACAGAGGCGATGATAATTAAGCAGCTCTTTTTAAGTCAATTGACTCTCCAATTGACAAAATGGGACAGAAACGGGATCTTTTTTTCTTCACACAAAATAAGGTGGGTACCGTTTATGAGAAGGATAGCTTTTTTTATTTTTTTTCTTTGTTTAGGAATTAGGTCTCCTCTTTTTCCCAGCGATTTACAGTGGACCTCCCCGACGACTTTATCTACAGGTAGCGGGGATGCGGCAGATCCTCAAATTGTGATCGATTCAAGCGGAAATGTCGTCACTGTTTGGGCTCAGGAAGGGGCAATTAAAGCTGTTACAAAAAGGGGAGTTAATTGGAGCTCAGAGGCTGTATTAGCCAGTTCAGGTGGTTCGGCTCCGAAGCTCGGAATGGATCGGATGGGAAATTCGGTAGCTGTATGGTTGGAAAATGGGGTTGTTAAATCGGCCTCTCTCCCTGCAGGCGGAAATTGGAGCGGCAGTTCTACCCTTTCCGATATAGGGGCCTCTTCTCCTGAACTGGCTGTTGACGGCGATGGAAATGCGGTCGCTATCTGGATCCGGCAATTTGTGGAAGGTTCCACTAAGCTTGTTGGAAATAGTTGGAGCTCTCCCGAGCTTCTCTATCCAACAATGTTTGCAGATTACTTGAGTATAGCTGTTGGAGCAAACGGGAGTGTGATCGGAGTTTGGCACCAGACCGACACAAATAGGATCTATGCGATTGCCAAAACGCTTCTAGGTGATTGGGGGGCTCCCATAGTTCTTTCAAATGAGGGGGTCCAAACGGCAAAAACGGCGGTCGCGATCGATCCGAATGGGAATGCGGTTGCTCTTTGGCTCCGCTATAGCGGAACGGGAAATTTAATCAATAATGTGATCCCGCAGGCGGCCGAGTTCACCCAGAGCTTGGGAACATGGGGATCTCCATTGGACCTGAGCTCAGAGGGGGGATTTGGGGATCCGGGGACCCTTTTTGATCGTTCAACTGTTCAGGTGGCTTTTGACTCTATGGGAAATGGGATCGCCCTTTGGAATATTCCCGACCAAAATGCTCTCCTTAGAATCCAAGAAAATGAGCGGATTCAGGGGGTATGGCAAGGGGATGTTCTTGTGCAGATCGATGCCTGTTCTT
>CAYWDE010000380.1:0-1356 GCA_964456885.1 uncultured bacterium
ATTCGGTGAAATCGTCTAACTGCTCTTCATAATGGCGCCGAAGGAGCTCGGCACATTTTCTGTGTCTCTGTTTGACGTCGAGATTGAGGAATTTTCTCTTTGTAAGGTCCATTATTCGGGAGAAATGTCAAGAGGGGGATAATTTTCCCACCCAATTAGATCAAAATGCCACCACTCCTCGGAGACCCCTAAAAATCCATGTTTTTCCATGATCGATCGGAGGAGTTCCCGATTGGCAATTTCCTCCCGAGTAGCACCCATTTCACTCATTTGGGAACTCGCTTGAGAAGATCGATTTGAGGTACTGCCAAATATTTCAGGTGAGTAGAAAATAGAGGTTAAGATTAGAAGTGGTTTTATTTTCATTTGGAAGCTGCCGCTTTTTTCTCGAGGTACTCTTCTAGAGGGCCTGTATGGATATGGAGGCCATCTTCTTCGAAAGCGAAGATTTTGGTCGCAAATCCGTTGATCAGTTCCCTATCGTGGGTCGCTACAATGGCAGTCCCTTTAAAATCTTCGATCCCCCAAGCAAGAGCTGAGACCGCTTCAAGGTCGAGGTGGTTGTTCGGTTCGTCGAAGATCAGGGTGTTTGGAATGGTGAGGATAAATCCTCCGAGAATGAGGCGTGCCGCTTCTCCTCCCGATAGATTGGGGAGAGGTTTGAACGCGTCGTCTCCACCGAAAAGCATCTTCCCTAGAACGCCCCGCACCTCTTGGTCGAATACGATCTCTTTCCGGGCTTTGAGCCAATCAAAGGCGGTCTCTTTACTGTGTTTATTGAGCACTTCGCCATGATTTTGGGGGAAATAACCGATGTCTAATCCATGACCGAAGGTGATGTGTCCACTGTCGGGAGGGAAAATCCCAGCGAGGAGCTTGATAAGGGTCGTTTTTCCTCTTCCGTTATTCCCGATGATGGCGATCTTATCTCCTCGGTAGATCTCGCAGGAGAAATTCTTGATGACAGGGTGCCCATCGTAACCTTTAGAGACGTTGTCGACTTTTAAGACGACTTGACCCGATTGCTTTTCAGGAACAGGGAAACGGATGTAAGGGCGTTGGATATTCGATTTTTTTAATTCGAGGGGTTGGAGCCGGTTGATTTCGCGGATCCTCGATTGCACTTGACTCGCTCTCGTTCCTGCACCGAATTTAGCGACGAACTCTTTCAGTTGGGAGATTTTTTTATCTTTCGCCTTATTCTCATCTTCAGCACGGGAACGGACCGCTGTTTTGGTGACGAGCATCGAATCGTAGTTGCCGGGGTAGGTGATGATCGTTTCGTAGTCGATATCTGCAATATGGGTACAGATCGAGTTGAGAAAGTGGCGGTCATGGCTCACGACGATGAGCGCG
>CAYWDE010000381.1:0-1338 GCA_964456885.1 uncultured bacterium
TTGTTTGCAACCGCCCCTTTATCCCGGCTTTAAAAAAAATGGAGCCTTATTTCTATGCGAATCACCTAGACGATCCAACACTTTTTGAAACAGCTTATAAAGCTCTCTATACATTCCTTTGCACAATTGTGAAGGGGAATTTAGACATTCAGATCAAAGCGATCCATTTTGAACATGAGACCAATCGAGATGTAGATATCCGTTCTGGATCTGAGAAACTAAGGGGTTCAATCAAGAATGTTCTGGAGTCGTTTCGGGCTCTTCACCAGAGAGGAGAACGGTTAGAGCGAGATTTTGTCATGAATCAAATCGCGAATCTGAAAATAGAAGCAGAAGCGTTGATGAAAGTCCCCATCGGTTTCCGATGGAAATGGATAGCGAGATGTCTCCCTTGCTGTCTGACCTAATCTCCTTTTCATTGAGAAAAATTTTAAAGTCATTTAACCTCTCCCCCCTTCTTAAAGGAAAAGAGAAAAATGAGCATCCTAATTCTTGGTCAAAATTTTCCCCCCACTTGGGATCAATTAGTTCCCTATATCAATAGAGAGTCTATTTGTGATCCAAGGATTCAACAGCAACTTCTAACAACAGCGCAAAAAGCGCTCTATGTATTCTTATGCAAAGTGGTGAAAGGGCTCGACCCCCATATCCAAGCCCTTGATAAAGAGTATCAGATCAATATGGACACTACAGAAAAACCCTATAGTGAACATATCAATAAGTCGATCAAAGAGAGCTTAGAGATCATTCGGGGATTTACCCGATTCAAACAGTTAGCAGATGTAAAACTTGTTTCCGATGAAATGAGCTCTTTAAAAGGGAAGGTAGAGCAACTGATGAGATTAGAAGCGGCCCCTGAATGGAAAATTTGGAGAAAAAAATGTTTCTGTTTCTGATGTATACCCAACGTGATTCAAAATTTGGCTTTTTGGCGGGATTGAAAGCTGCCGAAAATCGATTAAAAAAAAGGGGAGCATATTGGTTTAAATACTGTCCCCTTTTTTTTAATTGATTTTAGGCGCTTAGAACCCGCCCAAAAACCAAATTTTGAATCACATTGGGTATAAAGCTGCTTTACAAGGATCAAACTATGAGTCTATTGATATTCGACCCCGCGTTTGCCGAAGCCTGGGAAAAAGTGGGGCCCTATATGAAAGCAAAAGAGGAGATCTCTCTGAATGAACGGGAGAAATGTTTAGATACAGCCCAAAAAGCGGTTTATCTATTTTTATGCAAAGTCGTCGAAGGCGATCTAGATCTTCAAATCCAATTCCTCGATCAAGATTATGGGGCAAAAAAGGGGTCAGGGGAAACTCCTTATAGAAATAAGATGGAACG
>CAYWDE010000382.1:0-1328 GCA_964456885.1 uncultured bacterium
TCTCCGATACTCCTGAAGAGCTGACAAAAAAAGTGAAGGGGATGTACACAGATCCAGGGCATCTCCGGGTCGAAGATCCAGGGAAAGTGGAAGGGAATCCTGTTTTTACTTATCTCGATGCATTCGGCAAAGACACTGCGAAAATTGAGGAGCTCAAAGCCCACTATGCGCGCGGCGGTCTTGGAGACTCTATTGTAAAGAAGTACCTTCTAGAAGTATTGCTCGAATTTTTAGAGCCGATCCGGAAGCGGAGAGAAGAGTATGCGAAAGATCCAGCCCAAGTGATGCGCTATCTACTCAAAGGGACTGAAGCCGCCAACGAAACAGCCCACAAGACTCTGCTTGAAGTCAGAGCGGCGATGGGGATCGACTATTTCTCTTAACTTTCAGCCCTAGCGTTTAAAAAAGCCTCTTTGCGGACGAACTCTTCAGGCCTATGTACATCTGGACACGTAGCAATTTGGCGCCCTATACCCTTTGTAGGGCAGTCAGCTGTTTTAAATGTTGGACCGAACACCTGTTTCCCTCTCGCATAAAAGAAGGCAAGGCTGTGTGCAGCATCGCAGTTTTTTCCATTTTCGCAAGGGGTATCACTTATAAACGAATCGCACAGAGTCGCTTTCCAATTTTTTGGGATCTCTTCTCTGCACAGATTAACTGCTCTTTCGATCCGATTCATTCTTTGAGCAAAACTAGCAGGATCTTCCTGTGCTGCTCGGAGCTCTGGCCTAAAACCGATTGAGATATCCAATATTCTAAGATCATTCAAATTAGATTGATAGACGGCTCCTCCGCTAATGGCTGCGGGGGGAAGCTTAAGTTCTGACATTTTCGAGTCATCATCTGAAGAGAGATCAAAAAGTTTGGGTGTAGAGGCTAAAGAGGGGGCTCTTGGAGTTGGCGCATTTGAGGCAGTTGGCGTATCGTTTAAAAAGCTTAAAAGGGTGCTTACTTTTGGATCTTTAATTGTATTGGCAGAAATTCCGCTGATCACTGGGCTGAGTGACTTAGGTTGAGAGATCTCAAATTGCGGTTCCTGTTCTGGGAGCTCATCAGTTGCGGGATCATCGGTTGTAGGGATGGCTTCTAGCGGTTCTTCATCTGCAAACTCTGCAGGATTAAAAAACAGCTGTTGAGGGGTGCTAATAATATGAGGTGCTTGTGTTATAACTGAAGCCGCTTCAGATCCAGCCTGATAGGGATGAGGTGAGGCAGCTTTTTTAGGGGTAGATAAGGTTGTCTCTTCGGCATAGGACTTGTGGTCAGAAGAATCTGAATCAGATGAACTAGATGAGTCGTCGGAGCTTAGTGCTGCAAAGCGCTGCGAG
>CAYWDE010000383.1:0-1321 GCA_964456885.1 uncultured bacterium
AAGATAGGTGTTGTGATGTGGTAGGGCAAATTAGCAACCACTTTGATATTCTTCGGGAGCTGTCCCATTGGGAATTTGAGGAAATCGGAGAGAAAAACTTGCAGTTTTCCGTTTTGGAACCGTTCGAGTTCTCGTGCAAAAACAGCATCCATTTCAACGGCATAGACGCGAGCCCCTTTTTCTAATAGGGCCATAGTTAAAAAGCCGGGGCCTGGTCCGATTTCTAAAACAGTATCGCCTGGCTCAACCTCAGCTAATTCGACAATTTGATGGACGATTTTTGGTTCGATGAGAAAGTTTTGAGACAAGCTCTTCTTGGGTCTTGCCTCAATACTTTTAAGAAACGGGATCAGATCAGAGAGGATCATTGGAGCGAAAAGGGGTGCAGATCTTCTGGGATCGTCTTATCCGCCTCGAACCCGTAATGCTTACGGAGTTTGCCTAAATATTCGGCCGATTCTTGGTCGATCGCTTTTTGGATCAGTTCATTTCGCAGTTGCTGAGAGAGGGCTTCAAAAGCGGGAGCTGGGTAGTCATTTTTATCAATGAGATAAAAAATCCGGTAGACGGTTTTTTTATCGGTGCGGCTTACTTGAAATGAAGGTTTGCTGTAGGTCCTGGGAGAGAGGGTTTCAAGAGAGGCTTTGTGGATCTCTGAAAGATCTTGTGTCTTTGCGGAAAATTCGTTCGATACAGAGATCTGAACGCCCTGATCTTCGAGTCCTTTTAGAAGCTCTTTTGCTTCATCAGGAGATTGGTTGGACTCAGCAAGGATTTTGTATGCCTTTTCTGAAAGTGAATCATCGGCTTTGTCAGCGCGGATAGAGACAACCTTGTAGGTCCACTCAGAGTAGGGGGGATTCCCTTTCAGATAGAGGCGATAGGCTTGTCTAATATCTTGAGGAGTGACGCTGGTGACAGCTTTAGATTGGACGAACCACCATTTCATCCTTTGAACAGTGATCTCATTTTTCACCATTTTCCACGTCTCTTCGTAGGTGAGGCCAATTTTATCTAGTGTGTGGAGAATGTTTGGCCCAAACCGCTCTTCCATAATTTCACGGATCTCTCCATCTGTGACTTTGACCTCTTTATCGGTTGCGTCGGAGAGGATCAATTCATTGTCGATCAGATCCATCAACACAAAGCGCCAGCTCGCTTCGTAAAATTGAAATCGGGCTTGATTTGAATCGATGAGTTGCGGATAGCTTTGATGGAACGCCATATCCATCTTCTTTTTGACATCGATCATCGAAATAGTTTTCCCATTGACCTGAGCCAAAATGGCGTTTTGCACAGCGATTTTCGGATCGGCAGAAAA
>CAYWDE010000384.1:0-1315 GCA_964456885.1 uncultured bacterium
CTTACTGAAGAAAATAACGTGGGCTCTTTCCTCGTCGATTCTCGCGTTTTGGTGACAGGACCAAGCGATGCTTTTAGAGCAGCTGCAGTAAAAAATTGGGAGTTTAAGAGAGATCAAGCGAATTGGTGGGGTCGATTTCATACAGTGGTAGCTGTGGGCTCCTTAGTTGGAGCTGCCCTCTCTTCCCCTTTTGTTGCTGAGGGGGCTATCGTTTTCATTGCCGTTGCAACTGCTATTGCTTTTTTTGCCAATGCATTCTTTGCTGCAAAAAATTTTAAGAGAACCGAAGCGTCTCAAGGTCAAATCAATCAGTGGAATAAACATCCGGCTGAAAGTGTAGCCAGTGCGCGTGCTAATGCCTTTCGGCAGGGCTTTTTCTATTCTATGAATAACGGCTTTAAGGGAGATTATAGGACTATTTCTCCACAAAATATTCTCCACCCCTCAGAGGTGACTTGGTTATATGAACAAAACCTCGCAAATATGATGAAAGACGTTAATATTCAAGCGCAAAGACAGAATGTTAATTCGAATGAGAAGAAAAGATGGGTTGAGCAGTTTATTGCTCAAAACCCACTTTCTCTTAAAGCGATTGAATATGCTTATGAGCCTCAAGATCCTAAACGACAAATTTTAGAAGCTTGGTGCCCCTCTTTTGAGGCCTATCGGGAAGATGTTTCATCGGTACAGAAGTTCTTTGCGGAAAAAGCGAGCCAGATCGAGAGGCAAATGAAAAAAGAGTCAAGTCGGCTTGAAGCGCAAAGAAGCCTCGCTTTGGCCCATCCCCTCTCAATCAAGAAAGCCAGCAATGAGGAGGCTCAGCGATTGTGTAAAGAGCAAGAGGCAGTGGAAGGGCTCTCTGAAGAGGCTCGAAAAGCGGTGACCGCAAGATATGACAAAGTCATAAAGGATAATAACGACCATTATTCGGTTATCTCAAAACCAATTAACACCTATTATGATCAGTGTATAAAAGATGTTAAAGATTGGAGAGAAGAGTGTTTACAACAAATTGAGCGGGAAAAAGCTGTAGCCATAGACCCCTATTTCCAACCCGCCCTTACACTTTTTACTCGAGCCTATGACAGTTGGGAGAAGGGGAAATACGACAGTTCCTCTTTTTACCGGGGACAAGAATTTTTATTTCCAGCTCTTAGACCTCTCCCATCGGCCCCTCCGTTGGATGATGAGAGGAAAGAAAGCTAAAAGAGTATTTTAATCTCTTTTTTTGGCTGAAAAGATCAAGCAACCGAGGCCAACGAGGAATACAACAATCCCTGAGCCTTGGAGCCAGTTCGCGCTCACTTGAGATGCG
>CAYWDE010000385.1:0-1305 GCA_964456885.1 uncultured bacterium
CAACCTTGATAAAGTGAAAAGAGCACAGGGTATGAATATTACGCTAGTAACGACTGCCCAAACTGACGATGATTGTGTTGAATTACTGACCCTTTTGGGCTTCCCATTTAAGTAAGAGAGAGAAATATGGCATTTAATGATCCCATTGCAGAATTGTTGACCAAGATACGCAATGCAAAAGGCGCTAAGCATCGATACGTCGATATCAGCCCAAGCAAGATGAAGGTCAAGATTCTGGAAATTCTGAAGAATCACGGATTCATCGAGAATTTCTTGGTCAGTGAAGAAAACTACAAGATTCGAGTTTTCCTCCGTTACACAAGAACACGCGAGTCGGTCATTCACGGCTTAGACAGAATTTCAAAAAGCGGTTTAAGACGCTATATCGGCCACAAGAACATTCCACGAGTTTTTAACGGAATGGGACTTGCGATACTGTCTACTCCTAAAGGAGTTGTCGATGGAGAAACAGCAAGAAATCTGAAAGTCGGCGGCGAGCTGCTTTGCAAAGTATGGTAAAAGGATAAAGGGAAACACATGTCAAGACTTGGAAAGACACCTATCCCACTCCCTAAAGGCGTTGAAGTCAAAGCCGGGAAAGATGGAGCTGTTACAATTAAAGGACCAAAGGGTCATTTAGATATGACTCTTCCTACAGGCCTTACTTTGAAAGTGATCGAGCAAACTGTAGTATTAGAGTGCGATGAAGAGAAAATTCCTCAAAAAGCATTTTACGGACTGTTCCGCTCGTTGGTTAAAAACAACGTGATCGGGGTTACTGAAGGGTATGAAGTGAAGTTGACTCTGATCGGCGTCGGATACCGGGCGAATGTTCAAGGGAATAAACTCGACCTCCAATTGGGTTTTTCTCACCCAACTTGGTTAGAGATCCCGAAGACTCTGCAAATCGCAGTGGATAAAGGGACTTCGATCAGTATCAAAGGTGTAGATAAAAAAGAAGTGGGGCAGTTTGCTGCTAAGGTTCGCGGGATGAAACCGCCTGAGCCGTATAAAGGCAAAGGCATCCGCTATGAAAACGAATATGTCCGCAAGAAAGAGGGCAAGGCAGCCAAAGGTAAAGCATAATGGATAACTCGAAAAAGAATAGAAACCGGGCCCGTAAATCTCGCGTAATGCGAGTGCGCAAACGTGTGCGTGGGAATGCAGAGAAACCAAGACTCTCAGTATCTAAAACCAATTGCCATATTTATGCGCAGCTCATCGATGATGAATTGGGTGTAACTCTGGGTGGATTTGGCACTCTCTCTAAAACTTGCTCTGAAAAGCGCAAATCGAAAGAGACAG
>CAYWDE010000386.1:0-1295 GCA_964456885.1 uncultured bacterium
TGGAGTGCTCCCCTCAGAAATAGGACCATCTAGCTTGCCCTAACTACTAGGAGTAAGACTAGGCGTATGACTATCAGCAAAGAAAAGATTGAAGTGATCACTTCCGTTGAGAGACGGCGAAGATGGTCTTCAGAAGAAAAGCGTTCCATCATTCAGGAGAGCTATCTCCCAGGAATGTCTGTATCTCTTGTCGCCAGAAAGTATAATATATCTCCCAGTCAACTTTTTGCATGGAGAAGACTTATGGAAAATGGGGCGTTGCAAGGGATCCACTACCAGGAAGATGTTGTTCCCAAAAGCCATCTGAAAGATCTGGAGAAGAGAGTCCGGGAACTGGAAAGGCTACTCGGTAAAAAAACTCTTGAAAACGAGGTGCTGAGAGAGGCGGTTAAGTTCGCCCGTGAAAAAAAACTTATATCGCGGCAGCCCTTGTCCGGAGTGGAAGGTTTAGAATGAGAACCATCGCAAAAGCCCTACAGATATCCCGATCTAACCTAATGAGAAAAAAAGAGCCGTTGAAACAGAAAAACAGCCGGGATGAAGAAAATCTGGTTGAGCGGATCAAAGTTATCCTGCAAGAAAGACATACGTATGGCTACAGAAGAGTGGCAGCTCTGTTGAATAGGGAGCAGTTAAAGGAGCACAGAACGCCTGTGAACCTAAAAAGGGTCTACAGGATCATGAAAGCTCATCACCTCCTTCTTCAAAAGCCTAAAGTAAAACCGCAAAGGACGCATACCGGCAAAGTGCAGACCATCCGAAGCAATCTCCGATGGTGTTCGGATGCCTTTACCATCCAGTGTCTCAACGGAGATAAAGTGCATGTGGCGTTCTCTATGGACACCTGTGATCGGGAAGTGATGAGATACGTTGCCTCTACAATCGGTATTAACAGCCAAATGATCCGCGATCTGATGATCGAGACGATGGAGTACCGTCTCGGGCAAACGAAAACAGAAACACCTATCCAGTGGCTTACAGATAATGGCGGCTGTTATACTGCTCGAGAAACAATCGCCCTCGGAAGAAAACTGGGGCTGGATATAAGAACGACCCCAGCGTATAGTCCTGAGAGCAATGGGATGGCAGAGGCGTTCGTAAAAACGATAAAAAGAGACTATGTCTGGTTCGGGGATCTGAAGGATGCAGAAACAGTGATGAAACAGCTCCCGGGATGGATAGAGGACTATAACGAGAACGCGCCGCACAAGGCGTTGAAAATGCTCCCTCCGAGAGGGTTCATTAAATTACAAAAACTGGCCGGCTAGTGGGCCTGTTTTATGGGTAGCACTCCA
>CAYWDE010000387.1:0-1287 GCA_964456885.1 uncultured bacterium
TTTCGATCAGCGACCGATACGCACTATCGATCGCGACATCTTCAATCTCGGCGGGCCGGAGGAAGTTGTAGCCACCCAGGTCGAAGGAGGTGGCGACGACAGCCTCTAGGAACCGCTGGCCGTCCACCCTCGCTTTCTCGGTATCAATTCCGCTGTCCAAAAGGCGGGAAAGCGTCGGCTTCAGCTCGGACAAATGTTCAATAACGGAAACATGGGGCATGGCGTTGTAGAGATTGTGCCGGCCGAACGCGATGACGGGTTTACCCATCACGGCAGCCTCGAAACCGGCAGTGCCTGTGATGGTGAGAGTCACGTCGGCGGCGCGCACGACGTCGAGGCCAAGCTCCAACATGTCCATCATCACGACGTTCTTGAAGCCCATGATCTGGTCGTAAAAGTCGACCGGACGGCGGCCGAGCGACCAGAATGTCTCCTTGACCACAAGCAATACGCCCGCCGGCAAATCCCGTGCGATCGCCGCGATGGTCTCGAGCTGAAAGAAATACTCGGGCGAAAGGGCCTGCAACGACTGCTCGGGTTCCGTCTGTAGGGGGTAGAAGACGAAGCGTTTGCCGGAGAGATCTGACAGCTTCGCAAGGCCGGTCAGCCGTCTGGCGTCGCGCCACTTACGAACCGCATAGCCAAGCTCCTCGGTGAGGTAATAGCCCTTTCGCTTTTCGTACCGGCGCAGATGCCAATATGCCCGGCGCGCCGTCAGATGGGCGAGCTGCTTGACCAGGCCCAGGGTGTTTGCATCCCGGATGAAGTCCTGCCGTGGCTTGGCGTGACCGTCGTAGGGGCGCTCGATCGGGCGATCCGGCACGGAGCGCGTGCCGATTTCCCGATAGGCCGTGGCCAAGCGTTTACTTTCGAACAGCAGATTTTCCGCCCAGTAGTGATAGCCCAGATAGCGGGCGGTCCCGATCGTCCGGTACGGGATTCCCATGACGCGGGCGACCGTTCCCGGGACCGTGCCGCCCATGAGCATCAGGTCAGGCCGCTTTTCTTCGATTTGGCCCCGCCAGAACGAGAGAGCTGTGTTGTAGGCATGGAGAATCCGCGTCAGGTCGGCGTGCTCCGATAGGCGCGAACGGGGATGACGCGCGCCGCCCAGAGCGAAGCCACGGCCAAAGTGCCGGTCACCCAAGATCAATTCGTTGTAATGGAGTCCAAGCCAGCGCTCGTGGTCCTGGGCACGTCGAAGTACCTCTGCCGGGTCCGGCGGTGCTTCGCGCGCGGCCGGGTAGAGCACATTGGCGTCTATGATCGATCGGAATAGGCCCGTCT
>CAYWDE010000388.1:0-1286 GCA_964456885.1 uncultured bacterium
TAAGGGCCCAAAACAGCAACCGCCTTCTCTGAAAAAACAAACTCAAATTTTCCCGTTTCTTCTTCCGATTCGATAGGAAAAGGCAATTTAGGGAAATCGGCCTCTGCAAAAGAAAATGGGGGAGGAGGGGTAAAAGAGACAGGTTCCGAAAAGACCATTTCAGATTCAGGAGCAAAAGTCTCCTCGACTGCTTTTTGGACCATCCGAAACATCGTCGCCTCATCCCGAAAACGGACCTCCCTTTTTTGCGGATGGACATTCACATCGACAGTCTCGGGATTAACCTCTAAAAAAAGGACAAAACGGGGATAAGCGTGCTCTGCAATACGGGTCCCAAAAGCTAGCTTCACTGCTTTAGAAAGGAGAGGAGAAAAAATGGGGCGCCTATTGATGTAAATATATTGCCCCATCCGGTTGGCCATCGCTTTTGCAGGAGCTGCTATAAAGCCCGAAATCCCTTTCCCTTTCACCTCATGTTCATGCTCTCCTAAGATCTCACAGATCCGCTCTTTTTGAGGAGCAGGGGCAAATTCTTTTCCATTTAAAGAAAAAGCGACCTCAGGATGAGCCATTGCTAATATTTCAACTGTCTTGCTCACTTGAGCCGCATTTGCAGAAGCCGATTTTTGGAATTTTTTCCTTGCAGGGACATTATAAAACAATGAACGAACTTCGATCGTTGTCCCCCGATTGCGGGCGCACGGCTCAACGTTTATAAGACCCCCTCCCTCAGAGGAGATCCAGGTCCCTATCGTCCCATTAGAGGTCTTAAGATCAAAATAGGATACAGAAGAGATCGCAGCTAAAGCCTCTCCACGAAAACCCATTGTGGCCAGAGTTTGCAAATCGTCTACTGTTTGAATTTTCGAAGTGGCATGCCTTTCCAACGAGAGAAGAGCGTCCTCAGGACTCATTCCACAACCATCATCTTCGACACGGATGAGCTGAGAGCCCCCTTCAATGATCTCCACTGAGATCCTTTGGGCCCCTGCATCGAGGCTGTTTTCAACCAGCTCTTTGACGATCGATGCGGGATTTTCAACCACTTCCCCTGCAGCGATTTGATTAATGACGGAGGGAGAAAGCTTCACAATTTTTTGATTCATACTGAAAATATATCACGATTTTGAGTAACAGATCATCTCTGAATTAAGATTTTGTCGATTTTAGTATTCTTTTGAACCTATCTCAATAAAAATTTTCAGTCGATTTCCTGGTTCTTTTGAACCTGTTTTCGATTCTTTTTTCAGGGTTAATATCAGCTTCCGTATATTGACCCTGAAAAA
>CAYWDE010000389.1:0-1283 GCA_964456885.1 uncultured bacterium
ACAGCACTCAAACCGGTGACACAGCACAAAAAGATTGTGATCTATGTAAATAAAGCAGATCTTCAACTCATCGAAGAGTCGAAGGGGAAAATAAAAAAGATTATTGAACATCTCGAGAGCCTCTCGATCCAGGAAAGGGGCGATATTGAACCTGGGGGTTGCATGATAGAAACAGAAGCAGGTATTATCAATGCGCAGCTCGAAAATCAGTGGCGCGCTCTCGAAACGGCATTTGAATCCTTTATGAAGAAATAAGCTATGTGGAAATTTATCCTCTCTCTTCTCCTTCTCGTAGCCCCCCCTCTGATGGCGCAAACGGCCCCTGTAACGGCTCCACCCATCGTCCAAGTGGCTGACCGGGATGCGACCAACAACCCTTCAATGGTCACGAAGCTTGCCGTTCTTGCTGGACTCTCTCTCATGCCTTTCGCGATCATGCTACTCACCTCTTACATGAAGATCGTCGTTGTCCTATCGCTTCTCAGGAGCGCTCTTGGTGTCCAGCAAACACCCCCGAACCAAGTTTTAAACGGAATTGCTCTCCTCGTCACGATCTACGTGATGTTCCCGACAGCCCTTTTAATGTATAAGGCGTCAGAAGAAGTGATCAATGCCAACCCTCCCCAAGAGATCCTCTCCGATAAATCGGCCCTTTTTGTCGTGAATGTGATCGATAAAGCGAAAGAGCCTTTAAGGGAATTTCTGTTGAGAAACGTCTCCCAAAAACACTTGCAAAGCTTTTATGCTCTCGGGACAAAAACATTTCCCGATCCGTATAAAACACAACTAAAACAGACCGATTTCATCGTCTTAATCCCCTCGTTCATCACAAGCCAACTTAAGACAGCGTTTGAGATCGGAGTTCTCATCTACCTCCCCTTCTTTGTGATCGATATGGTGGTTTCGAATATCCTTCTTGCAATGGGTATGATGATGCTCTCCCCTTTAACAATTGCCTTGCCGATTAAGCTCCTTCTCCTTGTCATGGTTGACGGTTGGACTGTGCTCGTTCAAGGTTTAGCCCTCTCTTTTAGGTAGGGATATGTTTGCAAATGAGATCTACACCCTTTCGTATCAGGCGCTGATCTTGATCTTGATCCTCTCTGGACCTCCGATCATCATTAGCACAGTGCTAGGACTGATTGTCGCGATTTTTCAAGCGGCTACACAGATTCAAGAACAGACCCTCTCTTTCACAGTGAAGCTTTTTGCAGTCGTTTTTAAAAATATTTTTATAGGTGGCAGGCTCGGTGATAACATAAAACAAAATAAAAAAAAAATAA
>CAYWDE010000390.1:0-1283 GCA_964456885.1 uncultured bacterium
ACAATTCTACCTCCAGGCAGCTACTTGAAATCGATCCACACTCCCTGATCAAAAAACGAAAGCTAATATTGGAGAGAATTGTTTGGAGGGAATTTTAAATCTCGTCCCTATTCCTAATAGCGCGTAACGCGCCCTAACAACACCATTTCAGCACTATTTCCTGAAATTTGACAAAAACCTATCAAATCGGTTATATTACCTATTAAATAGGTATACTTATGCTTGAGTATCTTTTTGCCAATAAGAACGTAGAAAAAGTCCTAATGTATTTATGCTTGCATGGCAAAGCCAACGCCACTGAACTCAGCCGCTCCTTTGATTCTGCTCTTGACCCGATTCAAAAGACCTTGCGGAAATTAGAGGAGGGAGGCCTTTTAGCGAGCTTTCTTGAGGGGAGAACACGAGTATTTCAATGGAATCCCCGTTATCCTTTCCTAGAAGAGATTCAAGCCCTAGCAAAAAAAGCCTACAGCTTCTTGCCGCCAGATATTCAAGAATCTCGATACCAGTCGACCAAAAGAAAACGTCCCCGTAAAACGGGCAAGCCAATATAAGAATTATGGATTTTTCAAACCCCGATCTGAAAGAACTTGCCTGCTTGATTTATGAGACGCTGAAAAATAGTGGGATCAACGCTGTCTTAGTTGGAGGCGCTTGCGTTTCTATTTACAGCCATAATCGATACCAATCCTCCGACCTGGACTTTGCCACTTATGAAGAGATGAAGCCGATAGAAAAGGCTTTGGCCAAGCTTGGATTTAAAAGAATAGGTCGGCAGTTTTCTCACGATCAGTGCCCTTATCTCATAGACTTCGTAAATCCTCCAATCTCTGTTGGTCATGAAGCAATCCATCAATTCAGCACCATAAATACTTCTGTTGGCTCCTTACAGCTCCTTTCTCCAACCGATTGCGTTAAAGATCGTCTCTCCTCTTTCTTTCACTGGGGTGATGCCCAAGGACTAGAACAAGCACTCATGGTTGCAGAAGATCATTTGATTGATCTGCAAGATCTTAAACGTTGGGCAAAAAAAGAAGGGTTTGAGAAAAAACTAGACGAGTTTCTACGGAGACATCGAAAAACACCAGAAAAATAAACGATTTTTAGTGTAGATAGTAAGATAATCAACAGAAGATTTATCTACTCGATGATTTCAGAACGGTTGATGGGACCTTAGCTGCCAGCGCCTTTGTTCATGCACGTGTCATTCAATCAAAACACCGTTCAGCAGAAAACCAAAAACTGATGAGCGAAACGGTCTTATCTGTCCTTGAAGAATTTTT
>CAYWDE010000391.1:0-1280 GCA_964456885.1 uncultured bacterium
GGCCCCATCGATCCGCTTCGTAATCAATTCTCAGGATTTATTTTCAAAATCCAACAATGAAAAGTATCCGATTCGCTGTCTTCGAGGTCTTTATTTAATACATGCAACTGGAGTTCACCGGTCATCGATACTAAACGCTCGGGGGCATCAGATGGCAAAACTAAAGAAGTGTCACCTTCCCATAAATAATCGGACTCTAGGTAATTCTGCGTATTGCCATAAGAATAAGAACTCAGAAAGAGCAAACTAACAAACCATCTCACGAAACCGTTTCCCATGATATTCAGGCCTCAAATACATCGTCCCATTTGAACAATGAACAACGATAGCATGGATTCTCCATTCTTGAGCAAGAGCAATTGCCTCCTGTTTGGATAGCCAAACATCTTTCCCATTTTGCTGAATGCAGTATCCACAAATCACTCCGCGCTTCATCCGGACACAGGAAATATAATATTTCGGGATAACATCTTCCTTGCCTTCTTCCCACTTTTCTGTCTCTTCAATAGCCCGCCAAAACTTCTCAAATTCTTTATCGTTTAGAGATTTCACCTTTCGCTCAGGATCAAATCCCGTTTTCTCTACGATTGTGTCGATGTATTTTGGATTCGTTGAGTCGTATCTTTTCATGGCCTCTCGCAAAGATAAAGGCGAATAGATGCCTCCTCTCAACATCACCACTAATGCTTCATGACCTGTTTCGTAATCGGGATAGACTGCATATTCATTCTTTCCGTCTCCGGCAGTTCCAATAGAACGACGCTGTGCGCTGGTGCTATATTTGCTGGCGAGAAGATTTCCAGGATTATTACATCTCCATGCTCTTGATCCTCCCCCACGAATCGTCATATTTCCCTGCTCGTCAAAGTATTGAACAGTAAACATTTTTTCCGGCTCCCCGCAATTTGGAGGCCCAACCTGAGCTCTTATAAAAACCATACGCCCTCTTTTCAAAAAGAGGCATTTTACCAGGCCGACCGCTCTGCTCCAATAGAATTGTTTCTAATTTAAAATGCCTGTTTTCAAAAATTCCATTTACTCGAAAACAGGCAACGCTTTTGGATTTAAAGTATTTTTTAAAGATGCAGATTTTTATCGGCAAAATCGATACAATCTTTTGTCATGATGACACTCCTATTTTCAAATGAACTCGGCGTACAATCGATTCACTTTAAGAATGTCAATTCTCTCATAGAAAACCTGATCGAACAGCGCATTTTTACTCTTCCGCAACAATAAATTAAATATATTTTTGTCGTATGTTTTTCCATTCTTCCGCA
>CAYWDE010000392.1:0-1277 GCA_964456885.1 uncultured bacterium
TTCACCTCCCAGAACGATCTTTTGCATGCAAAGGGGAAAGCGAATTTTAGCCCGCAATTTGAACTTCTTTCCTCAAACATTCAGATCGGATCAGATCAGTTTCTTTCCCGACTCCCTTTTGAAGCGGCGGGGAGATTCCTTGCAAACATCCATATTCAACAGACAGAAATGGGCTATGGAGGCAGAGCCTCCTGGCAGATCCCCAATCTCAGTGTCGAAAATAAGAAAGTGGGCCTTGTGAAAGGGGCAGGAGATCTTTCTCTTCAAGCAAGAACCCTCACCGGATCTTTTATTATCGAACCTTTTGCAAAAGCTCTCTTTGATCTCACCTTGAGCCTCGATGGGATCTTAACAGGGACTTCTGAGATCGACATTGCGAATCTTCAATCGCTCCATATCCCGAATATTTATGGGCAGCTCCAAGCCAAAGCGAATTGGCAATTATTGGATGGGAGCCAAGGGGTTGAAGTTGAGGCAACCGCAACCGATTTTTACTACAAAGAGCTATCGGCTCAAAAGATCGTAGCCCACTCTCAATGGAGCAACCCATTTCAAAAATTAAAAGGCCCTATCAATATCGAAGCGGTCAATCTCAATTGGAATCAATTGAGCTTGAACGCCGCAAAGTTTGAAACCGCTCTCGGAGAAGGAGAGGCACCCTTCACGCTTGTTACCGTAGGGAATTTAAAACACCCGTTTGAATTGATTGTGGATGGAACCTGGGACGAGGGGTTCAGCGTAGATGTGGAAAATCTCAATGGAACTGTTTTAGGAACCCCTATCCATCTAGAAAAACCGGTTTTCTTTGAAAAAACAGAAGAGGTTTTCCAGCTCTCTGAAGTGGAGCTCAAAGTCGGGTACGGGACTGCTTACCTAAAAATAGATAGGGAAAAAGAGGCCACCGATGCGAGGATCCGCCTTGTCGAAATTCCCCTCGATTTCCTCTCTATCAATCCTTTAGATGTTCAGATCGGCGGCACTGTGAGCCTTAATGCCTTCATCAAAGAGACAAACAATAAATTGCGAGGAGATCTTGAAGCCTCTATCCACCAAACAGCCCCGTTTGAAGCGGAAGGGAATTTTCAAGGGAGCTTCAATCGGGATCTATTGAATCTCCAAGGGAATTTAGCCGTCCATGAAAAGCCCCTCCTCAATATGGATCTATCGATCCCGATCCGTTTCTCTATATGGCCCTTTGATGCTGAAATTCTCTTCCATAAAGAGAGCCGAGGAAAGATCGGAATGAACGGACGGATCGAAGAATTTCTCGATTTTCT
>CAYWDE010000393.1:0-1273 GCA_964456885.1 uncultured bacterium
AAGAAAGACGGAGAGATTCAAAAAGCGATCGATGCAGTTAAATTGAATGTGATGCGAGATCTAGATGCGAAAGAAAAAGAGCGGCACGATGCTCACTGGATTAGTAACAAATATACTCCAGAGACTATGGTCATAGGTAAAATCATAGGTGGTTTTGCCTTCAAGCCGATGGAGAAATCGGAAATCCATAACTACGCTCTCGATGCAGGAAATCTTCTCGTTGAAGAGCAGATGGAAGCCCGCAACCGCTCGTTAGAAGGTGAAGACAAAGTGAAACAGACCTCTGTAGAGCAACTGATTGTCCAAATGATGATGAATCTCGAAAACGATAAAGTCCATACCGCCCCTTCCCACCCTGTTTTTGAAGGGTTTGATCCAGGGATGCAAGACCTACTCGCCGATCTGATCGAAGCCCCCCTCCCCATAGATGGGAAAGATGTCCGTTATTATCCGAAAGCTTATGCAAGAATTGTGCATGAGCATCTCAAAACGACCCCTGTCGGGAATATAGAGGCCACATTAAACGCCCTCTCCTCTATCCCAGACGAGAAATACAACTTCTCCGCTCTCCTTAAATAAGAGACTGTTAACAGTCTCTAACCATTCTCTAACGGGATTATATCCTGTTTAATATATTCTATTTTTAAAATAAAATATATAATAGACGAATCGCACAAATAGAGAATCAAAATGAACTTCAATTCGGTTAATAATTCCACATTTAATAACAACCAGCCACTCACTTCAATATCAGACACTCCTGAGGATGACCAGATAGAGGAATTTGAGGATCTCATCGCCGCCTCTGCTCTCGACCCACAGAGTAAAAAGGCCCTCGAAAAAGAATTAGAAGATATCCAAGAGCTGATGAAAGAGATCGTACAAGCTGGACAAGAACTGATCGCCGCTATGGGTAGCCTACAAAGCGCTAAAGACCCAGCATCTGCTTCAGCAGCTCTTCAATCCATCAATCGGGCCATGGGCAAAATCAATCAGGATAGGGGCCAAATTAAGGAGCTTTTCAGCCAGATGGCAAATACCATTACTGGAGCCACTGGATTGAGCCAAAGCGATAAAAACACCCTTTTTGCAATGATTAAAGAGGGGTCAGAAAATGGTGAGAAATCGACCGAATCTCTCCAGGATCAGTTGAACCTTTTTCATGACAGGCTGAAACTAGCACTTAAGTCCCTCCAGGAGAAGGCCCTCGAAAATAGCCCTTCAAACATACCCATAATTCATTAATAACAAGAAGCATACGATCTATTATATA
>CAYWDE010000394.1:0-1271 GCA_964456885.1 uncultured bacterium
AGTTGTCTCTGTGCGAAGCTCTTTCTCTGATAAGACAAGCCCTTCGATCTGTTTCGATAGAGCTCCGTAGGCTCCCTCTCTCCTCTTCTCCAATTCTCTTTGATGCTCATCGAGAAGCTTCATCGAATCTTTCAGGGGCTGCAAAGTCGCATCCGCCAAATTCATGAACTGTTTCCCGTTCTTTTCTAAGGCATCATAAGACATCGCTTTGAACTCATTTTTCATCCAAAGCCAAAGAGCGGCAAAACCGCCAATTAAAATAAGGGCAATAAATAGGGACATACGCGAATGATACGATCAATCTTTGAAATTGTCAAAATCGTCAGGTTCCGGCTCAAAATCTTCAAGAGTTTTGGATTTTTTACCAGCGATGAGACGGATTGTCGAGAAGGTGAGAGCCATGAGGATATAACTCCAGGAAAAAAGGACTAAGATCTCTGCGAAGAAATAGAGGATCCCATAAAGGATAAAGACCGCTACCACAACAGATAAAAAGGCGAGATGAAACGATGGAATTTTAAAATTGAGTGTCTTTAAACTCGGGAATCTCAAGCGGCACACCATTAGATAGCCGAGAATAATCATCAAACAAGAGAGGGTAATCACCCGATCTGGATTAGAAAAAACGACCCATTTGCTAAAAAGGGGGGAGAGGAAAAATAGATTAGCTGAAACAGCCGCTGCGGCCGCAGCTGGAATTGGGAGCCCTGTGAAGTTTTTTTTCTGAGCCGTCTGCATCTCCAAATTACCTTTGGCCTCAGCTGTCTTAACATTGAATCGGACCAACCGGAGAACACCGCAAAGGGAATAGACCATAGCACCAGTCGCTCCGAAAAACGAGAGGAAGCTCCCCTGCTCTAAAGTGAGCGTTTTTAACATAAGGACAGAGGGGGCGACGCCAAATGAGACTGTATCGGCCAAAGTATCAAAAACAAAACCAAATTCACTCTCAGCATGGATCGCTCTGGCTAAAGCCCCATCGATAAAATCGGCTAATGCGGCAACCAATAAGAGGATGGCCGAGGTTCTAACTACCTCATAATCGCCACTCCCCGGCTCTACCATATTGATTTTAAAGATTACAAAAAGACCGCAAGCGAGACCAAAGGCGGTGATAATATTGGGGACAAGGTATACACGCTTCATACTTTTTATAATAATCGATCGCCCAAAATTAATCTTCTGGAAAAACATCCCTGGTTGTAAGATGGCCACCTTCTAAAAACCTTAAGAAGGAGTTTTTTTTATGATGAAAAGGATGTTATCGGCTT
>CAYWDE010000395.1:0-1270 GCA_964456885.1 uncultured bacterium
CCTGCTAAGAAAATCAAACTAATAAAAAATCTTCCGATTACGTTCAAAGAGAGATGAATGGCTTTCATAAATACCCAAATTCGAGGTAAACTCTCATCCTATATGAGACTCCCCTTTTGCGACCACCATATTTCTGTCATTTTAGAAAGCTACGCCCAGAGCGAAAAGCCATTAGACCTCTTGTTGAGCGAATACTTCCGCTCACACAAAAGCATCGGGGCCAACGATCGGCGCCTAATCGGCGAGACCCTTTATGGGATGGTTCGCTGGAAAAGTCTCATAGACCATTTTACTCGGACCTCCCACCCTTTAGACCGACTCTCCTGTTTTCGAAAAATTTCTTTAGAGCTTTGCGCCCAAGATCCCTCTATTCCAGAGCCTGCTCGCCTCGGTATCAACGATTTTCTTTACACCCGTTTTTGCACCGTCTTCGGCTTGGAAAAAACGCGAGAGTTATGCCGCATTCTCAACAGCCCCGCTCCCACAACGATCCGGGCGAATATTCTCAAAACAACCGCAGAAGAGCTGATGAAGCGATGGGAAGGGAAATTCACTATGAGCCGCTGCGCAAAAGCCGCTGCGGGGATCCAATTCCAAAAGAGAGAACCCCTTTTCTCCCTCCCCGAATTTAAGGAAGGGCTGTTCGAAGTACAAGATGAAGGGAGCCAACTCGTAGCAGAGCTCGTAGAAGCCAAGCCGGGTCAGCACGTCCTCGACTACTGCAGCGGCTCAGGCGGAAAAACACTCGCATTCGCCCCTTCGATGCAAGGGAAAGGGCAAATTTATCTCTATGATAACCGCCCTTGGATTTTGATTGAGGCTCGGAAAAGATTGAACCGGGCAGGCATTCAAAATGCGCAATTTGTTCTGCCGAGGAAACCGGTCGACTGGCTTCTCACCGATGTCCCTTGTAGCGGCACTGGTACTTTGCGCCGCAATCCAGACGCTAAATGGAAGATCGATAGCGCGATGATCGATCGGCTTGTTCAGCAGCAAAGAGAGATTGTAAAAGAGGCTCTTCCTTATCTGAAACCGGGCGGCAAATTGGTTTATGCCACTTGCAGTATCTTGCCCGAAGAAAACCAAGATCAAATCGCCTATTTTGTTAAAACCCACCGTCTCGTTCTTGAAAAAGAACCCCTAATGCTACTTCCAGAACAAAACGGGATGGACGGATTTTTTGCCGCTGTATTGAAAAAAGAAGAGTTGATATGATCTCTTCCACTATGAAAAAAATTGCCCTATTTTTAATCGCCGCTACTACCCTCGC
>CAYWDE010000396.1:0-1248 GCA_964456885.1 uncultured bacterium
AAACAGTACACCACCATTTTAAAGAGATAATTCATGTCGATTACATACCCTTCAGAAAAAAAACTAAAAAAACTCCTCTTGATCACATCAAGCGGGGGTGGGGGATTACTCCAAACGGCGAACGCAAAGGAGCAAGAGGCTCTTAAAAATCACCCAGGACTTGAAATTGTCCGGAGAGATCTACTCAAAGACTGGATTTGGAAGCCTATTGGAGAATACTTCATCAATTTTTGGAATAAGGCCCAAAAAAAAGGGGATGTCTCGGCTCAAACGTTCTGTATTTACAGTCAATTTTTAGCAGATATTTTTCTCCATCCGATTATTTTTTCTTATACCCTGTACACTTTATTTAGAGAGGATATTGACCATGTAATGGATACTCAACCTCTGGGTACTTCAGCGATTTTAAAAGCGATCCGCGTCTACAACCGGACGCGGGGAAAAAACTTGCGCCTAGAAAAAATCATTGTCGATCTCCCTACAAAAAGGGCAACCCACTTTTTTCGCCCTATTAAAAATCTCTCCTCTAGAAATCGGCGTGTAGTGCAATTGACGAGTATCCCTCCTCTGTTAGAAGAGGGAGAAACGGCTGAAGAATTTTGGCAATCTACTTGCAGACTTTCAGCAAAAGAGATCAAGTTGGAAGAGGTCTATGTTCGGCAAGGCTTTCGGGAATTTAAAGGGAAAAAGCGCTCTTCAGAACCGATGCATGTGTTGATCCACTACAAAAATAAGGAGGAGCTCTTTTTGCTGGAAAAAACGTTCCGCAAAGGGGCGATTGAAGCCTCTATTAAAGAACATCATGTGGAATTCGTATTAAAACCAACCGATAGAGTGATGACTGTTCTACTCGGATCTCAGCCTGCGGGTGAAGCCACTTTGAATTATGTCAAATCGGTGATCGCTCTTGCAAAAGAGTCTCCCGACACAACTACCCATCTCTTTGTCTTTTGTGCCGATCATTTGGAGGGAAAACAGTCCCTTTTCCGGAAAATAGTAGATGCAGTGGCTGAAATCAGAGATTATCCGAAAGGGTTATCGGTGATCCCTTTCTCGTTCCAGCCAGAAAATGTCGTCGCTTCCCTGTTTCATCGGAGCGATATCACTTGTACCAGATCTGGAGGACAGACAGCGATGGAGCTAATGTGTGTCAGTACGGGGGAGATTTGCATCCACTCTGAAGCTAAAAAAGGGCAAGATCTTTTAAAAGGGATCCCAGGTTGGGAGTCGGCAAGTGCAGTCTACCTA
>CAYWDE010000397.1:0-1237 GCA_964456885.1 uncultured bacterium
TCGATACTATCTTTGGTTACCCTGGAGGCGCCATCATGCCCATCTATGACGCCTGTGAAAAATATGCGGCCCAAAAAGTGCCCCTTATTATTTTTGCAGGGAAAGATTATGGGATGGGGAGCTCTCGAGATTGGGCTGCCAAAGGGACAGCGCTTCTTGGAGTGAAAGTCGTCGTAGCGCAAAGCTTTGAGAGGATCCACCGGAGCAATCTGATCGGGATGGGCGTATTACCTCTCCAATTTGAAGAGGGGGAGAGCTGGGAAACCCTCGGCATCACAGGAAGTGAGACATTCACCCTCCACCTCGCCCCAAAATTAGCTCCCCGCCAACCAGCCACTTTGGAATTTGGATCGAGAAAAGTAAAACTCACCCTCTGTTTAGATACCCCCATAGAAGTGGAGTATTATGAGCAAGGGGGCATTTTGCCCTACGTCCTGAAACATCTTTAAAAAAATCTTCCGCCTCTCTATCTCGAAGATAGAGAGGTGTCTTTTGAAATTGATCTCCTTCTACACGAAAAATACAATTTATGAAAAAGAGATCGAAGATCTCTCCGCTTCTTGCAAAGCGCTCCAGATAGACCACTACATTGAAGAGAGAGAAGATCTCGGTTGTTGGGAAAAAAACTGCAATCAAAAACCCCTCTTTATTTACGAGTGTCTACAAAGATTCAATGAGCCACTTCTTTGGGTCGACGCAGATGGAATTGCACTTCAGAAACTGAACTTAAGCCTTCCCGGTTGCGATCTAGGCCTCTACTTCAATAATTTTAAAACGAAACACGCGAGAAATGCGACGATCTACGCTGCTCCGACTCAAAAAGCGAAAGAGTTCATGCTCCTTTGGTATCAAACGGTGCAAGAGTTGAACACCCGCCCCAGAAAAAATCTCCTTCCCGATCAACCGGTTATGATCTCACTGATCCGAAAAAGACAGATCCCCCTTAAAATCGGGAAACTCCCCTTAGAGTATATGCAGATCTTCGACCGAGATCAGATCCCTCTAGAAAAGACGGTGATTCTCCATTTTCAAGCGTCCCGAACCGCAAAAATGGCCCCCCTATTTTGGCAGCATCTTACGGGGAGAGATCTTAAAGCGATGAGGATTGCGATCTCCCAGAATCGGTAGATTGTCGCTGAATTCTAAAGCTCCGTTCACTCATCGGACGCTGCTCTGCAAACACCCTCTCTCTTTCGGACAAGATATCGACTAAAGAGCTTTTTAGATACTTCTGAAT
>CAYWDE010000398.1:0-1233 GCA_964456885.1 uncultured bacterium
AAGTTGTGATTGTCATCTCTTTGTAACTCGTGACCCGTCATTCCTGCGAAAGCAGGAATCCATCTGGCTGGTGGTCAATACGAGCTTACCAGATAGATTCCTGCTTTCGCAGGAATGACGGGTCACAGCTACTAAACTTCTAGCTTGACAAAGCACTCAGCCCACAGAAACGGATTGAATGCGAGTTCGCGCCGGAGAGGTCGTTGTTAGTCATCTTCGCCATCATCACCTGGACGACCGTGCGCGAACCGATGCGCGGCCTGTCGGGCGCCAAGCCGTCGGTCGGAAAAGTCACCTTCCTCACCTCCTTCGCCAAGCTCTGGTCGCTGAAGGCCTTCCCCTACTACGCCCTTTAAGATCAGGGAAAATTTTTTTCACCCACTCACAGATGACCTGATCCGTGTATACACTAAAATCCCAGGGTAAGTTTTTTGCATTTTTCACTAATCGGATTAAGATGTCCCTGTCTACCGGCTTCCTATTGCTCAAACACAAAAGCACTTGAGCAAGACATTGAGTTGCAATGGTCATTTTGACAGGATTGCTTAGAGAAGAAAAATCTCTTTTTATCCCTATAGACCCAAAAAGATCGTCCTCATACCCAAAAAATCGGCTCTTCTGTTCTATAATAAACTTAAAAAACTCATAGGGATTCAGAGATTGGAAGTCTTCTTTCTTGTTCTTTTCAAAATATGACTTAAAACAACGTCTGACTTCTACTTGTTCCTGATTACTACCATCTTCAGATTCCGTTATCTTATGCCCGGGCTCGAATTCATTTCCAAAGCCGATTTCGACTCCTAGAATGGTAGCCTGAAACCATTGCGGGATATCAGGATGAAACTCGATAAGCGCTCTATGTTTTTTATCCATTTTCGACCCCTTCAAAAATTTGATCGGACATTTTTGAAATCACATCGATTGACCGAGATTCAACAAGATGCGCATAACGACGGGTCATTGAGATCGACGAGTGATTAACTAGCCTACTGATCTCCCCTAAAGAGAGTCCCATTGCCAATAATTCCGTGCAGTAGGAATGCCGAAAATTATGTGGGACTACATCTTTCAAGCCGGCTCGCTTAATGGCTGTTTTAATGGATCTTCTAAATTCAAGTGGCTTGGAAGGATCTTTCCCTGGGAAAATGTAGCCTATAGAATTGCTTTCCGAACAAAGATTCTGAAGAAGCTTGAGAGGAAGCCCACGGACTGGCACGGAATGGATTTTCGAAT
>CAYWDE010000399.1:0-1230 GCA_964456885.1 uncultured bacterium
TCCCCTGCATTGATCACCGGCTTATTTGTAGCGAGAGCGGCCAAGTTTGCTGCCCCTTCCTCCGGATGGCGGATCACAACAATATCTGCATAGCTTCCTACAACTTTCATCGTGTCAAAGAGTGTTTCCCCTTTCTTAACCGATGTAGTGCCAGTATCAGAAAAGCCGATCACAGAGCCGCCTAGACGGTGCATGGCTGCTTCAAAAGAGAGTCTAGTCCTTGTCGAAGGTTCAAAAAAACAACTCGCTAAGATTTTCCCTTTTAACAGATTGGGTTTCTCTCTCTGCTTCCATTTTTTCGCCACTGATAGAATGAGCTCAATGTCCTGTTTTGAGAGATCGGAAATAGAGACTAAGTCCCGTCCCTTCAGGAATTTTTTTGTAAGCGTCATATCTTTGTTTTATCAAAGTACCGAATTTGAATGTACTTTGATTTTTTTAGTTGACGAATTGAAATTCTATAAATATATCTCAAAAAAGATAAGAAGGGTTTCCTATGTGTTTTTCTGCGACAGCCAGTTTTACCGCTAGTGCCGCTTTAGCTGTGATCGGAGTGGGGATTGTAAGTCGTTTGAAAAATAAACAGCTTCTCCCTCTCGCCTTATGCCCTTTGTTTTTCGCGGTGCAGCAAGCGGCAGAAGGATTTGTGTGGCTCGATCTTCCAAATACTTCTTTTGCCAAAGATCTCTACCTATTTTTTGCCTACTCATTTTGGTCTGTTTGGGGACCTTTTTGCATGTGGTTCATAGAGAAAAATCCACTGAAGAGAACCTGGATCGTTTTTTTTGGGGGGATGGGGATTAGTAATAGCCTTGTTTTTGCCACTTATATTTTAGAAAGCACAGCCATTAAGTTCCAAGCTAGCATCCAGTATATCCATGTTTCTAACGTCAGCGAGCTGACTGCTATTGTATTAGCTTTAACCTATGTGATCGCAGGGGTAACACCTTTTCTTATCTCTTCTTTAAGAGGGGCCAAAGTGATTGGGATTTTTTCTTTGGGAGGGGCTATCGTGGTCACAATTTTATATAAACTCCTATTTGCTTCTTTATGGTGCTTCTTTATGGCGCTAATCAGCTTTCTCTTAGTTTGGTTTATTCCCAAAGCAGAAAAGCAGCTATCCCATTCATGATTCAAGAATCGGGTTTTAGGGGAGCTTCTTAGGCGCTTTGAGTTTATCCAAAAGCCGATTCTTGAATTTGAAGGTTTTTAGTTTACGTATATTCCTTA
>CAYWDE010000400.1:0-1222 GCA_964456885.1 uncultured bacterium
AATTGGACTATTCCGACTGGAGATGATACACCTGTAAGTTATCAAATTTACCGGGATGCGGGGCTAACCCAACTGACCGCAATTGTTTTTGCCAGCGAACCTTTGGAATGGATCGACCACAATAGACAGCTAGGCCAAGCTTATTCGTATTATATTATTGTTGTATTTGATACAGCAGAGAATGCTACGATAGGAAACGTTACTGTACAACCACTGTAATTAAAAGAAAAAACCGGGAAGAACTCCCGGTTTTTAATTAAGATTGAAAAAATCCGTAGAATCCACCCATTAAATGGGTAAATGCGGCCAATTGCGTTAAAAAAGCTGGATCTTCAGGGCTTGCTGTTGGGAATGAACTCTCCAAGGCATTGATCACCCCTTGTAACTGGGGAGATACTGGAAGATTTTGTAACTCTCCCAGAACCCCTTTCATCTGTGAAAGTGTCCCTTCGATCTGTTTTAAATAAATTTCCTTTTCTGGCCCAGTTGCCGATAAATATTCCTCTACTTCTGTTGATAAGGTGGATTTACCGCTTCCTGGGAAGAGCAAATTATAGATAGCGGTTACATCGGTCTCTGCTTGTGTGTCCGCAGAAGTTGGGGAAATAGGCCCTAATTCCTGCGTACGGATAATTCCGAGTGGCAAAGAGAACTGAAGCAAGTTGGTTGCAAAACTAGGAGATGTTGGATCCGCGAGGAGGGGAAGTAAATTCTCTAGAGAGTCCACTTCTCCTTGAGGGAGCTGTGGGGCGAGTTTTTTAAGATCGGCCATATAAGGGGACATCTCGGTATTGAGGATAGTTTGCATCTTCGCAAGATCCGCCGGATTCTTAGTCGTTAAATAATCTTGGGAAACGGCTGCAAGTTGTTCAATAAGCTGCTCGAGAGCCGCCGCGTCCTTTGCTGCTTGCTCCTCAGCTCCAGAAGAGCTTGAAGGAGAGGATGTGTTTAAAAGAGTAATTTTATTTACTTCAGCCATTTTTCACCCTTTTTATTTATTTATAATTAACAAAAATACAACACTTATTATATATATTATACATTATTTTAATTAATAGATAAATAGAACGCGCAAGCAATTGATACTCACCCAATTATAACTGGATAAATAGTTAAGTCATTTAAAACCAAAGACTTAATAAGAGAGCTGCCATTTCTTCTGAAGCTGGGAAAGCGGCCCCCGGCTACGAGAGGGCCAAACAGATCATTCGCCTCATCTCCG
>CAYWDE010000401.1:0-1212 GCA_964456885.1 uncultured bacterium
ACTCTTGTCAAATCTGGTAGCTGGATTGCCTATGAACTGAAGAAACACAATCTTACGGAGCTAATCGTAAATTGGGAAGAAGAGGGGCTCTTTAAGAAAATAGTCGCTCTGAAAGAAGATCCAATTGTCTTGAATAAATTGGCAGCGATGCGAACAGCCTATCTTGCCTTCCACACGCAAGAAAGATTTACGAAAGCATTGGCTCTAAAAATGATTTGACCGTCGCATCTTATTTTTGTTAGGCTCCTTCATATATTTTGAGAGATCCATGAAATGCTTTAGTTTTTTTCTTTTTTTCTCAGCGATTTTTCTGGCTGCAGAACCTCCACGCGAGATTCCTCCGGAACATAAGGCTGGATTCACTATGGACGGTCGAATTGGTGTTAGTTCCGATTATTTTAATCACGTTTATTCATCGGATAAGCCGCTGGTGTATGATATAGAAACAGTTGAGGCTCTGAAACGGAAAGCAGAGAGGCGCGAACAAAATTATTACGGTCCTACCGACACTTTCCTCTATACATGCCTGGATCACTATCTTCCCTACATTCAGGGGAAAAGAGTCGGCTTAATCGGATCAACTACACCTTGGTATGAAGCGATCATCCTCTCTTACGGGGGGATTCCTGTAACTATCGATTATAATAAAATTATCTCAGATCATCCTGACCTTCATTTAATGACTGTTGCCGAATACGATGCCCATCCTGAGCGGTTTGAGGCAGTTCTTTCCATTTCTAGCTACGAACATGATGGTCTTGGAAGATATGGGGATCCGATCAATCCGAATGCAGATCTTGAAGCGATGGAAAAAGTTAGAGGGATATTAAAGCCGGGAGGGCTATTATTTTTGGCTGTTCCTGTGGGCATCGATCATATTTACTGGAATGCGCACCGAGTTTACGGAAATCTCAGATTGCCCTTATTGCTTAAAGAATGGAGTCTACTTTTCAGCGCAGGCTATTCTCCGAAGAATTTAAAGGTTTTTTCAAATGGGTGGCATCAGCCTGTCTTTGTTTTAAAAAGCGATCGGTAAAAAAGGCGTTTTAGGTTAAATATTTCAGTCGTTTTCAGGCTTAATATCAGTTTTCACCTATATAAATTTTAAAAAAATCGAAATTTATGCCTCTTTCGAGGTGGTGATATTTCTCTAACATTTCCGCAAACAGAAGCGGGGGCCCTATTTTTTCGCAGAGAAAACAAAATCGGTCA
>CAYWDE010000402.1:0-1212 GCA_964456885.1 uncultured bacterium
ACCACTCCGCATCATCGGTCAGAGGTTCTGAGGAGACGACAATAATTCTTCGGATATTTGCCCCATTTTTCCGAATCCCTTTGATGCAATCGGAGAGCAATGGCTTGTCTTTTACACAGCAGGGGATGATCACATCGATCGGGTCGTGAGATAGGGGGTATACGGTTTTCCCAGCAAAAGCAGATAGGGGGGTAATCACAGAGAGAAAATAGAGGAAAATTTTCACCATAACCTATGAACTCGGTAAAAAGGGGAAAGAGTAGCGAAAAGAAATTGCAAATTCAATGATTTAAGCAGGCTCATTAGCCGATTTGCGACGCACTTTTCTCCGGAGCGCCACTTTTGCAGCTCTTCCGTAAGCAACCTCGTGGAGGTTCTCGATGGCGATGAAAGCGCTCGGATCTTCCCGGAGAACGATCTCTTTGAGCTCAGAGAGGTCAAGCCTTTCGACAATGATGAATAAAATGTCTCTATCCTCGCCAGAATAGCCCCCTTTTCCCTTAATGAAGGTGAGGCCTAGTCCAAGTTCATGTGTGATGATTTTGCTCAATTTATCGGGCTTAGAGCACATAATTAAAACAGACTTCAACTCTTCTAGGCCTGCGATCACGATATCCATCATCTTAAATGCGACGATGTAGGTCATGAGAGATCTCAATGCGATGTGCCAGTCATTAAAAATCCAGCCGTAGGCTGTGAAGATGAAGATGTTGATGAAGAAAATGACCTGTCCAACAGTGAACCCTTTTTTCCGGTTGATTAGGATCGCTAAAATCTCTGTTCCATCTGTGCAACCCCCGTTTCGGATAATGAGTCCAGCTCCAGCTCCCAGCATCGCACCGCCGATCACAATCGCTTCGAGTGGATCTGCGTTAAAGGGGGGGAGCGCTTCAAGTAAGGAGAGGAAGATCGCAAACAGGACGATTGCGATGAACATGTGGAGCACAAACGATCTACGGATATATTTGTAAGCCAAATAAATGAAAGGGAGATTCAAAATAAGGAGAAAGAAAGAGAGGTAGGAATTGCCGTATAGGCGCGCTAAGATCAATGAAATACCGATCACGCCTCCGTCGATCAACTCATTGGGAATCAGAAAAATCCGGATTGCCATCGCAGCAAAAGCGGCCCCAAAAGCCATCCCAACGTAGTTGAGGGCTTGTTTTAACATTTTTTGTGGGAATGGGGTATTTGCCATAATTAGTGAGGATA
>CAYWDE010000403.1:0-1210 GCA_964456885.1 uncultured bacterium
TCTGCATTTCTTCGATTACCACCCGTTCGCACTGATTATTTTTCAATGCGATCATCAGGCATTGAAAACAGGGTGTTTTCTTTGGAATAAAGAGCGGACCTATCCAAATCTCTGGTCCTTTAGGTTGGACTAAAAGCCAAGGCTTTTGGAGCTTTAGCGACCGTTCGTGAAAACGGTCGAGTTCTCGATGCCTATAGTGGTCTACAAAAACGACATCTAAGACACTTTCTTCAATCCACTCGATTCCCATTTGCGCGCATTTCTTTTTGAATTCAATACGGGATATTTTCCCGATAAAATGGGGCGTGATGGGTTTAGTTTTCAGACTCTGGCAGATTCCAGAAGGAGGCCCCTTTAATAAGTGGCAAAAGGCTTTTAAGGGTTTTACTAATCTGTCTGCTTCTTCGATATAACCCTTTTTATGGAGCCGGAAAATGGCGTGATAAAACTCCTCTTGCGGCAAATGATTTGCAAGTAGGGCTGCCATCCGCTTCAATGAGCGTTTAGGACCTAAAAGTTGTTTTGCAATCAGCGGATAAGGCTTCCCCTGTAGTTTATGCTCTTTTCCTAGATCGTCAAAAAGCATGACTTGATCGGGAGGCAAAATTTCTACATGAAAAGAAGCCTTAAACCTAGGATATTTCAGCTTAACCACTGCAAGTGTCTGTACAGAAATGGCCACAAAGGTCGATTCCAGCTGCAATTCGATCTAGTTCTTCTTCTGATAAAGTATTTTTTGGGGGGCGTAACAGGACTTGATACTTGTTTTTTTCTGTTTCAATGGCCACACGATAGGTAATATGACCAGACACAGGAATACCGTACTCTTTCATGATTTTTGCAGGGTGAGCTAGAAATTCTTCTTTTAATTGCGAGTCTGATTTGATTTTTTTAATTAACTCTTTCCACACTTTTGCTCTTGGCGAACCTTCATATTGAAAGTTATCTGCCGAAGTGTGAATGACAATATGGTTGACTGTGTCTGTATCTTCAAGAATTGTGTAAGTGGTGTTTGGAGCTAAAGGAAAGCCGTTTTCCTTTAATATTTTATTAGGGTGTAGCAGCAGTTGTGCTTTAAACGCTTCATCGGCCCATGCTTGGGCTAAGATTCTGGCCCAACTTTCGCGAGATTTTTGATTTGAAGTCATCCCTATCTCCTTTGCCCATAGAACACCATAAACTAAACAAATTTGCAAATATTTTTTTAAAC
>CAYWDE010000404.1:0-1198 GCA_964456885.1 uncultured bacterium
CAGATAAAGAAAAAGATAGGAAGAATGAGGAGTAAATTACCAGCTGCAATCATGAGTGTGTAGCGGAGAGCCGATCCCACCTGCACATTATCTGGCGGAATAAAACCGAAAAGAATCGTTAACCCTGCTCCAATCAGTCCCAAAAGGCTCACCAATCCGAGCCCCACTTTTCCACCCGGAATTTTAAAAGCCCGTTCCATATCTTTAGAACGGAGGCGGTAGACCGATAAAAACATGAGGATATACATCGACATGTAGAGGCAGTTACTCAACGCTGTCAAAAACCAATAGAACGCATTGACCGATGGGAGGAGGAGCAAAACAGCGCAAAACACCGATACCAGCACCGCTTGTGCAATCAAAATACGCCCTGCAACCCCATGACGATTCGCTTTTGTGAAAAAGCGGGGTAAAAATCCATAATGAGACGCGTGGAGAAGCCCTTTTGCAGGAGAGATCAGCCAATTGATCATCCCCCCAACGCTCCCCACAACGATCAAAAGACTCATCAGAGGCACTAACGATTTTAAGTGGAAAACAGCAAAAAAATTATCAAACACCTGCATCAATCCACCTGCTAGGTTGATCTGATCTGCAGGCAATACCACTGCGATTGTCAAAGAGCCGAAAAGCATTGTTCCTAAAATATAGATCGAAGAGAGGAGAAGCGCTCTTGGAAATGTTTTTTGAGGATGAGGCACATTGTTCACATGAACGCCAGAGAGTTCCATCCCTAAAAAAGCGCCCATGACCGCTTCCAAAGCTGTCCATGTATCGAGCTTTGTCAATGAAGGGAAAATCGAATCGACTGTGATCGGAATTTGAGGTTGATTGCCAGCAGCCATCCAAATGGCGCCTAAAACAATCAAAAGGAGCATCGGGAAAATCGTACCTACGCTAGCAAAAATCGTATTGATCTTTGCAGAGAGGGTGATGCCGAATAAATTGACAGCTGTCAGCGCCCAAAAAATCCCAGAAATAGCGCAGATCATGTAAGCTTTATTATCCATGAGGGCGGGATCGAAAAGATAGGTCAATGTCCCTGCAATAAACGACAGAATCGTCGGATACCAGACAACGGTGTTGATCCATTGGAGCCAAATCGCCAGCATCCCCCAATTTTCCCCAGGGGGGGGGCGGGGGCGGGGGGGGGGCGCGGGGGGGGGGGGGGGGGGGGGGGGGGGGGGGGGGGGGGGGG
>CAYWDE010000405.1:0-1189 GCA_964456885.1 uncultured bacterium
AACCACCGCGAGATCGATTTTTTTAGGGACACTTTTTAAATCTCGATAAGCTTTAATCCCCAGTACCGTAGGCCGTTTCGGATTGACTGGGAAAATCTCCCCACCAAAAGAGGTGGCAAGGAGGTTGTGCATGACTGTACGCCCTACACTCCCCTCATTCTCCGTTGCACCGATAAGTGCAACCGTTTTGGGCTGAAAGAAGTGATCCATCTGTGAAGATCTCCGATGGAGAATATTCATCGACGGATCGAACGACTCTTGAGGCATTGGTTATCTCGAGGTTTTTCTCTTTGTAATAGTACAAAATACCAACGACTGCAACAAAAACCGCTAGATAAACTCTCCATCTCCCGATCGGATAATGGGTCACCTGAATATGATCATCCCGATCCCAACTCGTGATATGCAAGAGTTTGAGCTTGTTATATGCGATCATGGGACAGAAGAAATTGAGAACAGGGACTCCCATTCCAAGTCCTCTAAACCAGACAGCAAAACTTCTCCTTAAAGCTAAAGGGAAATTGAGCTTCTCTTTTTTACCCGCTTTCAATTTTGTTTTGAGGAAGAATTTACCTGGAGTGGAACCCCATGTGCTCAATAGAATCGCTTCAATAGGTATCCAGACAAAATACTCAAAAGGGATCAACCGTTCATAATCTCCAAAAGGGAGCTTCCCCTCAAATAGTTTTCTAGCTAAGAGGAGAGAGAGAAAAAAAAGGGAATAGTCAAAAAACCTGGCGATACAGCGGATCCAAGGATTTACATGTGTAATGTTCTCCTTTTTAGGGTTTTTCCCCCCTTCCACAATAATTTCAGACGGCTCAATAACTCGATCGCTCATAACTTTTCTACTTTACTGAGTTTGGCCAGCTACACGCAATAAACGATTCATAAGAGCTGCGTCTTTTTCCATTTCGCTGTCACAATAGATTTGTATCTCTAAGGCGCCTTGCCGGTCAGCCTCTCTCAATTGTGCGTAAAGTGTTTTTGCATTGGGGTGGATGCAGAAAGGACCATTGAGCTCCTCCTCTTTGAAAAGGAGCTTTACTTCCGCTTTCGGGGCGTAATGCCGATATTTCATCCCAGGAGAGATAATAGGGCTTGAATTGGTGGGAAGCTCCACCTTTTTTTTCAGAGCTTCTTCGAGTTGCTCTTTTGTGATTTTCCCAGGTCGCAGGAGGATCGGTTG
>CAYWDE010000406.1:0-1150 GCA_964456885.1 uncultured bacterium
GTAAAATTCCTCTTTAAAGAATCTTCAAAAATTAAAGCCAATTCTTGAATTAGGAACAGTACAAACCAGAACAATAGATAATATTTGCCCCTTATGTGTTTAAAAATCGACTCTAATCAACTCCCAGATTTCCCATTTTATGATTTAAAACCTGTTTGTCGGATCAGACAACCCGCTTTATCTGCTGAGCAAATTGAGCTCCTTGAACAGATTCTTTCAGAAATTCGGACAAGAGAAGAGGATCAACAATATAACACTAAACTGAGGAAATATGGGGTGAAAAAACTCCTACTCGATTTAGGGGGAGATCCTTGCAAGGGGACTTATAAAAGGGCCTATAGCACTTCCTACTTAAGTCAAGTAGCGCTCCTTTCAAGCCCTAGAAATACACTCTATCCGAGCCTTTATGCGAGAGAAATAGAGCGGGAAATGAGAATCCATCAAAAACTTCAATATGGGCCTCATATTCCCAAAATCTATGACCAGTTTGAGGTAAAAGGGGAGCGATATGCCTCCATTCAAGAGAATGTGGGGCCCACTCTTTATGATGCTTACCTAAATCCCAAAAACCCTCAAAAAGGTCGCCTCTACTTGGACGATATTGAGAGGATTGTAAAACGGCAACTTGAGGCCCTTTCCCACCTACATAATCTAGGGGTGATTCATGGAGATGGGAAACCAGAAAATTGGAGTCAAGAGGGGGATCTATTCGATTTCAATTTATCGGAAGAAATTGGAGACAAAGAGACAGAAAGGTTTAAATTTTCGAGCTTTTTCCGCCCTCCAGAAACTACGCTATATAGCCGTTCAACGCTTGGAAGCGATCTATGGGCATTGGGTTGCACACTCTTTCAACTTTGCGCAAAAAAACCATTTATTGGAGTATTCGACAATAAAGAAAAACCCCTACAGACGTTGATCAATATGATGCACGGTTATCAACAACGGTTAGAGATCAGTTTTCATCGGAGGATCTGTCCTGAATGTTTTGAAAATGGGCGGTTAAAACCAGCAACAACTCCACCACTTCCCCCTTTTCAAGAAGATCTATCTTTTTTAAAAGGGTATCCAAAAGGGGAACTGTTCCTCGATCTCCTAAGTCAAATGCTCACCTTTTCTCCAACAGAACGGATCACAGCTAAAAAAGCGC
>CAYWDE010000407.1:0-1136 GCA_964456885.1 uncultured bacterium
CCCACTTTCTTGATGAAATCAGGATTCTTAATTTAGAAGCCGCTCCCTTAAGCCACCTCCCTCCAGAGATCAATCTACTCAGTGAGTTAGAAGAGCTATCGCTGGCCCATAGCTCTATTCTAGACCTCCCTGACGATCTCCATCTCCCCTATTTACGGAAGTTGAACTTAAGCCACACCCAGATCAAAGCTCTCCCAAAGAGCTTTGCTCTCCCTGACATCGACTGGCTAAATTTAGAAGACCCTAAAATGGAAGAACTTCTAGCTCGACTAGAAGATCCAATTTGGGAAAAATATCCGGAAAGACTGGCTGCGCCTATTCAAAGTCAGATGGAATTAGTGTGGCTCGATCTCAGCTATACGCAAATCAAAGCCCTCCCTAAAAAATTCAATCCCCCTTATCTCGAATGGCTCAGCCTGAGACATACCCCAATCACAGATTTGCCCCCTGAATTCGATCCACCCAATCTGGAATACCTCGATTTGTCAGAAACCACAGTTCCTTCCCTCCCTAAAGGGGTTCAAGCCCGTTTAGATGAAAGCTCAGATCAAATTTGCGAATGCTTGTAAAGCATTTATTTTAAAATAAATAAATTCATTTAAATAATAAATAAAAACTGATATAATTTTTATTAAAAATTGATGTTATGTATGGCTATTATCTCACAACCAGTTACTAGAAATTTTGCAGAGGAGCACCTACCTGCGCAAATCTTTAAATCGTGCATCGAAATGGGTGTCGATTTTTCCGTAGGGACCCACCGCCCGATTGATAAAACCATTCAAGAACAAATTTCCAAACAACGCTTTGAAGAGCTCTCCTCTTTTTTCACCTTTAAGAAGGTTAAGACCCCCCGGAACGAAATGGGGATTGAACTAACGATCCAGATTTTAGATTCAAGGAATGTTCCAGTGAGAGTGATTTCTGAGCTTTTCTTCCAAAGAGAAGGGCTACGTCGTGCCAGATTTATTCAAGAGGCGCCAATTCCTCGGGGAGACTTTGTTGAACCCCAAGATCAATTCAACGACTTATACTTCCGACGACGTGCTGTCGATAGAGCCTTCGCAGAAACACATTTACCCCCCGCCCTTTTTAAATTTTGCACTGAAAAAGGGGTCGCTTTTGATCAAGCCAAT
>CAYWDE010000408.1:0-1124 GCA_964456885.1 uncultured bacterium
TTTTGAAAAAAAATCTTAACGGCAGTATCCTGACAAGCGGCCTTTGGCCCACAGCTTAACTGGAAACATCCGCTTCTCTTTGCAAATAGGAAAACAATCATGGCATATACTACGCCCGGAACAGAAATTATCCACGAACTTTTGAATGATGAATTGATCATCGCTAACCTCGATGCGGGTATTTATTATAGCATTCGAGGCAGCGGTATTCTAGTTTGGCAGCTTCTCCTTGCAGGTCATCCACTCTCTTCAATAGAGTCTCTCTTTTCTGAAAAATACGGGTCGATCCCTTCTCTTTCTCCATTTATCGACCGCCTAATCGAAGAAAATCTTCTGATTCCTAAAGAAAGCTCTCCCCCCTCTTCCACCTCTCTCTCTTGGCCTTCTAATTTTTCCCCTCCCACCTTAGAGCGTTACGATGAGATGAAAAATCTCCTGATGCTCGATCCAATTCATGAAGTCGATGAGCAAGGTTGGCCAAACCGGAAATGATCTCTTTTGACTCACTCAATACCGCTTGGAGCAGGCTTTCAGAAACGGCTGTCCATTCCTATAAAATTGGCCCTTTTACAGTTCAGATCTCTTCTAACAGCAAATCTTTAGAAAATCGGCTGATACGCGCTTTTGCCCATCTCCCTTTAGGGGATGGGGTTCCAGATCTAACAATCCGCCTTTGGGATAAGCCCAATCTACCTTCTCTCAATTGGAGTTTAATCCAAACAAATGGTTATCGGGGGTATGGGGATCCCCCCCTCTATTTCCACTATTTTGAAGCGATTGGAGCCCTGAGTGCAATTGATACGGAACAGAACATCGCCTACTACGCAATCCGCGATCCAGATTCCCTCCCCTGGTGGGTCGACGGATCTCCTCTGCAAGTGATTCTCCATGTCTGGTTTCGAGAAAAAGGGATTCAATTGACTCATAGCGCAGCTATCGGGGATACCAGGAGCTCTATTCTCCTAGCAGGTAAAGGGGGGAGTGGAAAAAGCACTACCGTTTTAGCCTGTTTAGAGGGAGGGCTAAAAACTCTTGGCGAAGACTACATTCTCGTTGCACCCGATAGAGCCTACAGCATCTACCACACAGCTAAATGGCAACCCTATACGAGGACCCTATTCCCT
>CAYWDE010000409.1:0-1117 GCA_964456885.1 uncultured bacterium
TGTAGCCAGAAAGAGCTAAAAACTAAATAATTTTTACTGTCGTTTCATCCAGTCTGTGTGCTAAAAGTGCGCAATTGATCATTTTGCATTGGAAATTTTCGATAAGACTTTTGACGTGTAAGTCAATAAAAACAAAAGACTTCAGTCGTTAAATCGAAGCCTTTTTTATGATTGGATGTGTAGTGACGCATTCAGAACGTTTCAGTGAGGGGAAAGTTCACGCTTAGCCGATCTAGATAAAATTTAACGACTCTCATTTATTTTGGCAATTACAGCATCTTCAAATAGCCATGCGGTTATGCTTCCCCTTTCAACTCGAGATTGTTATTATTTAATAAATTAACGATTGACTAATTAATTTTTTGAACGTTTTGGTGAATATATTTTTAATGATATTTATTTATTGGCGCTGATAGTTATAAGTCTTGTAGTCGGTTATACTATTGGAATCTATCGGAGATGGAGAGTTGAAAATAGCGGCGAGACTCTGGTTAGACATTGTTTGGAAGAGTATTGTGAAAATAAAGATGCTCACGTTCTGAATAGCGTTACTTTACGTTTAGAAGATGGTTCCACTACCCAGATTGACCACATTTTAGTTAGCACAAAAGGAATATTCGTAATCGAAACCAAAAATTATAAGGGATGGATATTTGGCAACGCCAAATCAAAAATGTGGACTCAAATCATATATAGAAATAAATATTTTTTTCAAAATCCGCTGTTTCAGAATTATAAACATGTAAAAGCGGTCCAACGTATTCTTGAAATCTTACAACCTCGGCTTATCCATAATATTGTTGTTTTCAGCGGTGAATCTACATTTAAAACCCCCAGAATTGATAACGTTTGTTATATAGAGGAGTTAATTCCTATGATAGAGAAGTATTCAGATGGTGCTTTAAGTTTAAACCGTGTTCAGTTTTGTGTTGGACGGTTAGAGTATATGCGTTTAAAATTAACGCAAGAAACCGATGTTGAGCATCAGGCATATTTAGAGCAAAAGTTTGGTCGATAGTATAAAAAATCGGGTATTCACTTAAGCGAATTAGGATGACATTTTGGAGTGCTCCCCTCAGAAATAGGACCATCTAGCTTGCCCTAACTACTAGGAGTA
>CAYWDE010000410.1:0-1098 GCA_964456885.1 uncultured bacterium
CAAAGAGCTAAAGATTCTTCAAACGTGTGATCAGAGACGAGAACCCGTTTTAAATTGGGGGGCCAAATACCGTCGATATGTTTTCGGGCCCAGTTGGCGGTGAACCCTTTCAGACCCGAATCGTCAAATAAGATCCAATCTTTTAAATAGACCGCATATCTGTGGGTCGAACGGTAAAAATTGACCGTTTTTGCTTTGAGTTCAGTGAGGTTAGTAAGAACTAAGAGGGCCGAATGGGAAGAGCCAAAGACTCCGATCGTATCTTTTGAATTGACGGCGGCGGCTAATTTCTTCGGATGGAGGGCCACGTCGAGAGGGATGATCTCATGCCCCGTATAAGGCAACACTTTTGGCTCAGAGCCGATCGCTAAGATCACTTTTTTTCCAAGGAGAGCCCCCTTCTGCAAGCTCAGTTCCCAGAAATTGCGGGAAAGATTCATCGCATGGGCCATCCCCTCTACAGCGTGGACCCTCTTTTTCAGTTGATCTGTGATCCATTGCAGAGGTTCTGCCGCATCTTGGAGCTGGCAGTTCTCCTCCGGATTGAGGGAGTCGATTTTGAATTTGGGCCTTTTCCCATTTTCAAAAGATTGGCAATCCTCGAAATAGCGTAAAAAAAGGGAGACTTTCGTATTGCTAGGGACTTGATTCCACTTCTGACCTAAATCACCCACTGCAAAATGGGGATCGACCCAGGCGATTTTTTTCACCCCATGATCGAGGAGTTTTCCGACCGCTGCAATTCCAGCAGGGCCCGCTCCAACGACAATCCAATCAAATTCGTCCTTTCCCAAAGTGATCCCCTTTTTGAATCACACTATCACGGGAAGTCGCCCCTTTTAAAGGGTTTTTTACTCTCTTCGAGATCATCCAAGTCCCCATCCCCCCTCCCGAGATCAGAGGGAAGGGAATTTTCCTCAGGTCCCGGATCTGCAAGCGGACTCATAATTAATGTGATATTGGGATATCCAGTTGAAGTAACGACATCTGGTAAAAGAAAAGTCTCTGTTAGATTCAGGGAAGTGTGTACTGATCTTGCAGAAAGGAGCTCTTCGATCGTAGTTGGTTCCACCCTAGTAATTAAAGTGTTATTACTCA
>CAYWDE010000411.1:0-1094 GCA_964456885.1 uncultured bacterium
TTCGTTATAAATAGAAATGTAATCCCTTCCCTTTCTATATTCAGGAGAAGTTTTCGGCGCGAGATAGTGATAAGGGCTATACTGAAGAATCGGCGATTTTAAAAGAGGGTGAAGAAGAAGATATAAAAAAAGATTGTCAATCACATAAAAATGGCGGCTCCAGCATCGCAATAAGAAGGGATTGCAAACCAGTGTTGAGAAGGGTTGTTCCTTGATGAAAGATCGGTAAGGGGCGAAGAGAACTGGATAGCATTTTTTACCTAATGACTGTTTCTCCCGTAAGAAAAGATCAGGTTCGACAGCTAAATGACCCAGTGCTTCAAACTTAACGTCGACGACACAGATGCCTGCTGTTTTTAAAAGAAAAGCTAGCGGGGATAAAAGAGCACTGAAAAAAGAATAGATAATCTTAATACATAGATGTAATTTAAGAATAAAAAAAGAGCGCTTTGTTTCTTTTACGCAAGCAATATTCATGAAAGATTTTCCAGATCCATCCGGTAGGTTACATAGCGAGGTTTTCTTAGCGCCATGGCAATCAGCATTCTTTGCACTTTTAAACGTATCCTTCTCATTTGCATAGGAAGAAAAAAAGCCCAATGGGCACGTTTTCTGATATATTGCTGAATCGGTGGACCTAAATCATTTAAAATGCCAGAACGTTGAAAAAGCGCTTTACAAGAGGGTCTTTTTTCTAACTCCTGCATGACATGTTCGAAAGCGGGGAAAAGTTTTGCTTCAGTTCTGTCGCAAGTTCCGCTCATTGAATGAGAATGAACACGGAGCATGGACAATGGCTGATGCACATATCCAATACCATAGGTAAATCCAATTTGGTAATTGAGAATCCAATCATTGAGAATTTGAGCCTCTTTTCTCATCCCGCCAAACTCTTTAAAGGCTTTTGTTCGGTAAAGCACTGTGCTTCCAGAAATCCAGAGTGGGTGATGGCGAATGACATCTGCCAAAGCATCAGGCAAATAGATGTCCGAGTCCTGTTTCTCAGGGGGCATAAGTTTTGGAATCTGCCCTTTAAATAGAGTGGGAGTGCCGCAGCTTAAACCAATACGGGGCTCTTTTTGAAAGCAACGCAT
>CAYWDE010000412.1:0-1093 GCA_964456885.1 uncultured bacterium
ACTAAGTCTAAACATCCCTGCTGCTTCACTATCCCTAGAGCATCCGCATAGCTCTCTTCATGAACAATAAAATGTTTCCCCAGCGGATAGGGGTTGTAGCCATGAATTTCATACCGCTCGTATTTAATTTTCCCTTTAGAAAAATATACATAAGAAAGTCCACCGTTTGCTAATTGGACCCTATCTTCATCTTCAAAATAAATACTAATGGTGAGCAGATCGCTTGGGAAAGGGAAGACCTCCAACCGCTCTTTAATTTCTGGGTCATGATTGATTGCGTATATCAAACTCTCTGCAACAGAAGTTAAGAAACATCTAGCCTCTTCTAAAGAAATTAGATCATTTTTTGTTTTAGGCAATCTATAAGCTAGCGAAAAATCTACTGTACTATCTTTATTTTTATAATCTTTCACCAAATCGTTATTAATCCCATATCTTGCTAAAATCAATCCATTTTTAGACTGTATTTTTTTCGAAATATTTTTCATTAATCTAAATTCTGGAATTACCTGAGAGATATCGCATCTCGAATTGCATCCAGGTACAACGAAAACAACCAAAAAAATAAAATAAAAAAATTTTATGAAATAGCTTTTTATAAAGAAAATTTTATTGCACATCCAAAATCTGAAAATTCAAATAAATTCACCTAATTAATTAGATCAAGACATCCCTGCTGTTTCACTATCTCTAGAGCATCCGTGTAGCTTTCTTCATGAACAATAAAATGTTTCCCTAGCGGATAGGGGTTATATCCATGGATTTCATACCTCTCATATTTAATTTTCCCTTTAGAAAGAGTAATCCCTTCTATTCCTCCATTACTTAACGCCACATTATTATGATTAACAAAATTAATTCGCATCTCAACGCAATTAACTGCAAAAGGGTACTCATCTAAATATTTCCTCACTTTTATATCTGCGTTAACTTCTTTTATAAAATCATCAGAAACAGAAACAATTAGACACCGTGCTCTTTCTAACGAAACCAAATTATTTTCGTCTAAATTCATTGCATATCTAATTAAGAAATTAGCAATTCCATTTTTAGGTTTACATCCTGGCGGCAAAAAACTATTTATGCCATAACT
>CAYWDE010000413.1:0-1082 GCA_964456885.1 uncultured bacterium
AAGAAAATCATGAATGGGAAGCTGTCATCAATAGCCGAAATCGGGGGATGGGCTGTCCTTACTGTGCTGGCCAAAAACCCACTGAGAAACGAAATTTCGCTCTGATATATCCAGAATTATTAAAAGAATGGGATTTTGAAAAGAATACACATCTTGACCCGCTCAAGCTCACTCCGAGAGCAAATCAAAAAGTTTGGTGGAAGTGTGAAAAGAACCATTCATGGCAGGCTACAATTCAAAATAAAACAAGAAAAGGATACAACGGTGACTGTCCTTATTGCTTAAATCGCAAATTGTGCAGTGAAAATAGCCTTGCGTTTCTACGCCCCGATATTGCAAAAGACTGGCATCCGACTAAAAACAAATTATTAACTCCCAAAGATGTAATAGCAGGTGGCACAACAAAGGTCTGGTGGATTTGCAAACATGGGCATGAATGGCAAGGAACTATTGGCACTAGAGTTCACAACAGCACAGGTTGCCCTAAATGCACGCACCAAACATCTAGAATAGAGGTTGCTGTTTATGCTGAAATAAAAGCTCTGTTCTCTAATGTCTCTTGGCGTGAAAAAATAGAAACCTATGAATGTGATATTTTTCTTCCAGATAAAAAAATTGGAATAGAAATCGATGGAGTGTATTGGCATAAACACAAATCGAATACTGACACCCTCAAACAGAAAATATTTGAAGAAAAGGGTATTCAGCTATTTCGTTTAAGAGAAAATGGATTGCCGTTATTAAGTGAACGGGATATTTCTTTTAAATGGTCAAATAATCCTTTCCCGATAATCTCTAGCCTTATCTATCAAATCATTCAGTTTGCTAATTTATCCGATACAGAACGCGAAAAACTTCAACAGTATATTAATCAAGGCTCTCTTCTTAATAGTGAACTATATCGGAAAATGGTTTCACACCTTCCCGCACCCCCTTACGAGCTTTCACTTGCTAGCAAAAGACCAGACCTTGCAAATGAATGGGCATATGATTTAAATGCTCCCTTATCTCCCGAGCACTTTACGCCTGCGGCCAATAAAAATGTTTGGTGGAGATGTAAACAGGGCCACCTGATACAAACG
>CAYWDE010000414.1:0-1076 GCA_964456885.1 uncultured bacterium
TGCGAACTTCCGCCGGGGAGTCAAATGTCTTTTCAAACCGCCATGTTTTTGCATCCGCATTTTCTTTGATCCGTATTGCAAAAGTCATATTATTCTCCCTTTTTTGCACCTATTTTAAGTGAGTAGGTTGTTTACAAAATATTCATATTTTTTTTTAAATTACACTGATCTGATTTTTCCTCCTAAAAAATAAAAAAAATGTGTATGATTTTGACTCTATATGCAGTACTGCGAATCCATTTACAAAACTAAGCGCTTTAAAACTCGGGAGATCAAAGTAGGGTCTGTTGGAGTTGGGGGCGACAATCCAATCCGGATCCAATCGATGACCACCTCTAACACACGGGACGTCGAGGCGACTGTAGAGCAGGCGATCCGTCTGGCCGATGCGGGGTGCGAAATTGTCCGGATCACGGTGCAGGGGAAGAAAGAGGCGGAAAGCTGCGAGGCAATTAAAAATAGCCTCTTAAAAAAAGGGTATAACGTCCCTTTAGTAGCCGATATCCATTTTTATCCCCCAGCCGCCCTTTTAGTGGTTGAGTTTGTCGATAAAGTGAGGATCAATCCGGGCAATTTTGTCGACAAAAGGGCCTCTTTCAAAGTGATCGAGTACGATGAGGCTGCCTATGGGAGGGAGCTCTTAAAAATTGAAGAGACCTTTGCCCCCCTTGTGGAAAAATGCAAACGGCTCAAAAAAGCGATGCGGATCGGGACCAATCACGGCTCTCTGTCGGACCGGATTATGAACCGGTATGGAGATAGTCCTCGAGGGATGGTTGAGTCGGCTTTTGAATTCGCAGAAGTGTGTCGAAAGTACGACTATCACGAATTCTGTTTTTCTATGAAGGCGAGCAATCCCGTTGTGATGGTCCACGCTTATCGGCTCCTCGCTGCAGAGATGCTGAAACGGGGGTGGGATTATCCCCTCCATTTGGGCGTCACCGAAGCGGGAGCTGGCGAGGATGGGCGGCTCAAATCGGCGATGGGGATTGGGGCTCTTCTTTTAGACGGTCTTGGCGATACGATCCGGATCTCTTTGACAGAAGATCCGTGGGATGAGATCGACCCTTGTAAAG
>CAYWDE010000415.1:0-1072 GCA_964456885.1 uncultured bacterium
AAGGCTGAAAGCGAGTCTTATCCTTGGTGCCAAAACGAAAGGTCCGATCGGAGTTCTCCATTCGGTCTTCGTCAATTTCTTGATCATCTTCCGGTCCCTTCACAGGGTATAATCCCATAACATGGTCCACTAGATCAAAAATGGCAGTCGATCCTTTGTAAGTGCTATCCGACCCCTTCCTGGTATGATGCAAAAGAATAACCGTTGCACCCTGGTCTCGCAATTGGCGTAGGGTTTGCATTACAAGAGCCATCGATCTGGATTCATTCTCATCACCGGTCTGAGCGCTCCGTAGGGTGTCGAAAATCAGCAGGGCATTCGGATGGCTTTTTAACAAGTTGACGTAGGCTTGAGGGTCTCTGTCGAGTTGTGCAGGTGAGTCAGCAGCTGTCCAAAACAGGATCTGTTCTCCTCCCACTTTTTTTAAACGGTCTACAAGGATAGCGAGAGAATTTTCATAATCTACGTAGATCACAGGTGTCTTTTCAGCAGGGATGCTTAGAAAACTACCTCCTGAAGCAATCGCATCGCATATTTGCAAGGCTAAGGTGGTTTTCCCAATTCCTCCACGGCCGAAAAGAAGGGAAACAGCTCCTTTAGGTATGATGCCTTCAATGAGCCATTCCATCTTGATGGCTAGGTTGCGGATTTCCGCACCGGTTCTAAGTCTAGGCGTTTGTTTTTGCTCTTTTACTGGTTTTGGTTGCTCTTGTTGTGGCTTGATGTTATTCAATCTGAGCTTTAAAGCTTCAAGTCCATGGAGTAGATGCAGATCGTTGAAGTCTGTCGGTCGCGTTTCTTGATACTGTGGATCGAATTCAGGGCAAATGAATGGAGCACCGATAGCCTGGGCTGCTTCTTTTGCTTTAGTCAAACCTGGATTTTGATCTGTGAAGGCATCGTTGTCTGCTGCTATCACAAGTCGAGAGCCAGGTTGGCTAGCTTTCAGCGCTTGGGCAACAGGAAGCAGATTTCCCGCCATAAAGGAGATATAAACGGTGGCTCCTGTTGCCTGGTGGATGCTGGCTGCTGTTGCATATCCTTCTGCAAGATAAATGGTGTCCTCTTTTCC
>CAYWDE010000416.1:0-1067 GCA_964456885.1 uncultured bacterium
CACATGGGTATCGCTTTTCAAATCGCCGATGATCTTCTCGACGAGGGGGAAGATGTGGAAAATTCAATTAATATAGCCAAAGCCTACGGAAAAAAAGGGGCTGAATCCCTTTTAGAAGAGGAGATCGATTTATTCAGCGCCTCCTTGAAACAACTCGGTCTTTGGAATGGAAAGTTTCAAGAAGTCGTCCATTGGCTGAAAGCCTATGGAGAGGTTGAAGCTGTCTCTTTAAAAGCTCCCCTCCCCGCTCTGTAAAGTATTTTATTGATTAGATCGGCTCCCCTTCAGTACCATCTCCTCCTCATTTTTTTACTCAGGAGAGAGGGATGTTTTGCCGCTTGTTGTTTCTGTTTTTTAGATTTCCGTTATTTCCAATTGCTTCCAGTGCCATGGTCGCTTTAGCGGCGGCGGGGCAGACTGCAGTTTATCCGATCGACGCATCGCAAAGGGGGACTGAGATTATTAACACGTTTAATTCTCTTTCTCCGACGAAAAATCGGGGAACCCTTTTACCGGAGATTATTCTTCAGACCAATCTTCCAAACTCTAATCTATATACCACTTACAAGTACTTGAGAAACGGGGTGATCCCTTATGTTCAAAACATCACTCAAACTACCTATAACACCCTTTTGATTGTCTCTTATTTAGTCTCGGCAACGGGCACTACGCAGCAATACATTGTATTGCCGGTTGAACAAATCACGGGGATGTTCTATTTCGCCAATTACGCCTATGCGTCGACCACCCCTTTTGTTTCTACTCCTCCGTCCGGGAGCTTGCCCTATTTCTCAATCGATTCTAGGCAAAGAGGGGTCGATATTGTCTCTGCTGTGAATCAGCTCCTCTCTTCCCCTTTCAAAACTTCAGGAGCGACCCAGGTTTGGATTCAGACAACATTGTCAGGCCCTTTCAATTACCCACTAACGGGAGGGCTGATTCAAAATGTGACGAGTATTTCTGTGAATAGCAGTTTGATACAGATTGTATTTTCTCCTCCCGGTTATGCGCAGAACCAGGTGATCGTGGTCGCACCAGAGCAGGTGCAGCAGATCATTTATCTTTCG
>CAYWDE010000417.1:0-1065 GCA_964456885.1 uncultured bacterium
ATTAATATGGGTTGTCTCAAGCGCACTTCTCCTTTGTCTTCTCAAATTTTTCGTAAGTTCGCTGAATGGAGAATATATATGCCGACGACCAAAAACTTGGACAAATCCTTGTACATCCCGGTCTATTGATCTAGTGATCCTTTGGACGTTCTTTGCAACCTGCGCGTACCGGTCGAGAATAGGCATTTTTTCTTTATAAGAGTGTTTCCCTTGGATCTGTGAAGAGTTTTCGAGTAAATAATGGAGAAAGGGGTGGCTTTTAATCTGTTTATTAAAAACTTCCTTCTCCTCATCCACTACGGTTTTAAAATAGCGGCAAGTTCTTTGCATTCCCGCCATCGTTCTTGGTTCTGGGGTATAAGATAAAATGTGAGACAAAACATCAGCAGGAAGCCCTTGAAGCCCTGTTGCACCTTGAGGGGGTGTAGCTCCTGGGAGAGCGAGTTGTGGATTAAATTGAATAGAATTAGATGACATTGTTCACCTTTTTTTTATCTTTAATTTTTTGATCTATTATGTTTTGCAAGATACTGTAAAATTTGATCTGCATTATCAACTTTACCTTGAAACTGGGCTTTATATTTTTGCCCCATCTTGGTTCTTCGCGCTTGGATCTTATTTTCTGTAGGGCGATCTAAAATGGAAGGGGTTCTCTCAGATCGTGTAAGATACTGCAAAATCTGGTCTGCATTATCGGTTCTGCCCTCTCCAATTTTGAAAATGGGTTCTGAGGAGACAGGGGGGCACATATTGCCCATCCCTATCGCAGTGATTGCGACAAGGGCAACTGTGGCCAATTTCACAAAATTCTTTGAGCTTGGTAAGCAAGAGCCTAGCCAGGCTAAATAACCTTGCTGTTTTTCTGTAGATGTTTTAATTGTCATTATAAACCTAATTTTTCCATTAGATTATATAATAATTTTATTTTTTATTATCTGTTTTTTAATCCCTTAAATGAGGTGAAAAAGATCGTTTCTTGATTCATTCTCTCAATTTGAATATACTATCCCGATTTAGAGGGTGTCTACAAACTAAGGGTTCGTCAATTTTAGGGATTATTTTGGC
>CAYWDE010000418.1:0-1060 GCA_964456885.1 uncultured bacterium
GCCATCGTCATCGCCGGTGCGAATGGTCTGGTGGAGTATGCCAACCAGGCGCATGAAACGATGACTGGGTTCCGGCGGGATGAATTCGTCGGCGTGCATATGTTGCGCTGGGTGGATCGCAAGGCGCGGGACGGACAAAGCCAGGCCATCCGGGAGGCCGTCCTCTCGGGCAAGACATGGCGCGGCGAACGGCAAGAGCGCCGAAAGGCGGGAGAAGAGTTCTGGTGCCGGGAAATGATCATGGGTGTCCGTGACGGTTCAGGACAGATCGCCGGCGTGGCGTCGATCTTTGAAGACGTGACCGAACGCAAACAGGTAGAGGCACAACTGGCCCAGGTGTCCAAGCTCAGCACGCTCGGCGAAATGGCGTCCGGCCTGACCCATGAACTCAACCAGCCGCTTAACATCATCCGCATGGCCGCGGACAGTTGCCTCATCCTTCTGGAGGAAGACGGCGCCGATCCTGAGCATCAGGCGCAGCAGCTCGAAGTCATCAGCGGCCAGACCCAGCGCATGGCCGAGATCATCAACCACATGCGCATCTTCAGCCGGAAGGATCGGGTCGAGGTCGAGTCGTTCGATCCTTCGAACAGCGCGCGCGCGGCCATTCGGCTCGTATCGGAGCAATTGCGATTGTCGGAGATCGAACTTTCCATCAGCGTTCCGGCCACGTGCCGGCCGGTCTTGGGTCACCCGCTGCGCCTTGAGCAGGTGGTGATCAACCTGCTGAACAACGCCAAGGATGCCGTATTGGAGCAACGCGGCCGCAGCGCGGGTCCGGGCAAGATCGAACTCGAACTGGTCGACGGCCGAGGAACGAACACGGTCGGTATCCGGGTTACCGATACCGCGGGCGGCATCGCCCCCGACGTGCTCGAGCATATCTTCGAACCGTTCTACACGACCCAGGATCCTGGCAAGGGGACGGGGCTTGGACTTTCGATCGTCTATGCGATCGTCACATCCATGGGTGGAGCGATCTCGGCGACGAATGTGGGGAAGGGTGCGTGCTTTACCATCTCGTTGCCGGTCGATCCGGGGTTCGGGTCCGGGCGCGAGC
>CAYWDE010000419.1:0-1039 GCA_964456885.1 uncultured bacterium
TTCGATATTCCCTGCAAAATTGCATTTTCGGGAAAACAGTTATCGAACCACCCCGTTGAACATGGCACTTTCGCTTATCCTACAGAAAAACAAGGTGTTAGAAAATGAAAAAACCGGACAAATCCTCTTTGAAGAGAGTTTGTCCGGTGAATTGCCGATGACCGGACTCGAACCAGCACCTTATTGCTAAGAGTAGATTTTGAGTCTACCGCGTCTACCAATTTCGCCACGCCGGCTTAAAAGAGGCTGATTATAAAGGAAAAAGATCTTTTCTTGGAAGGGATTATGACCGGGGATACCCCTGATGCGCTTTGGCCCAGTTGTAAGCGACTTTTTCCTTCCCTTCCCGATCATAGCGGACCTGGATGGAGAGGTAAGGGTGGGGGTGGTGGTTGTCTGCATCGCGCCCTTCATGTTTCTGGAAGAGCTTGATCACGATCTCTTTATTAAGCCAGGGCTGTACGGTTAAATCGCTCGTTTCTAGCCGCTTGAACTCTTGGTTCTCCCGATCTTTTTTGAAGAGGGGGTTCTCTTGGTAGTACTGCATGATGATGCCAGCAATCTCTTGGGGCCGCTCCTCCATCCCTTGGACATAGAAGTCCACTTCGGCACCGATCTGATGCTTGGAGAGTTTATTCTCTTTAGAGAGGTCTGCATAGGTGTTGTGGTGAGGGCACCGGTGGCCACAGGTGATGATGACCCTTTTGCCCGTTTTCTTTTGGACATAGTTGAGGAGATCGATCAGGACAGGATAGACAGTCTCTTTCCCTCGGATAATGGGGAGGCCGTGGCGGCTGCACCCTTCGCAATCGGAGATCGGGGTCGGTTTTTCTGGATCGGTTGTATCGACGATGGGGGGGTTGAGGGGGCTCCCTTTGCAGCGGAAAAATTCTTTGGTAATTCTGGGAAGTTTGGTCTCCGACTCCCAAGGATAGGGGCCTCTCGGGGTATGTTGGAGGGTTGGCGCAGGGTAAAATATGTCGTTGTGGTTCCGGTAAATGGGCTCTGCTTTACAGTTGAGCCTCCTCATTTTTTCCCT
>CAYWDE010000420.1:0-1038 GCA_964456885.1 uncultured bacterium
ATGCGAGATGTCATAGCTTCTTCTGTGGTTTCTTTCCAAAAAATCGCTTTGATTTCTTTTGCTACAACATGGGTAAATTTAGCTGCTTCCATATCCAAAGGGGTTAATTTGTCTCCTAAAACTTGCAGAGCGATGTTGTGTACCGTTCTAATATTGTCAGGGATGTCTTTTTGAGACATGTCCATTCCTAGAACTTTTGGTTTAAGTTTTTCTAAGGATGCGGACTTTTGCCAGCTTTGGTAAGCCAAATAGACCCATCCAACAAATATACCAAGTACTCCTAAAACTTTTGTTTTAGTCGACAATGTGTGCTGATTGACTTCTGTTAATAGAGAGTCAACCTCATCTGATTGGATTTGTAAATTTTTTAGAGAGGGATTTAAAGATGTTATAGTCATAAGGTTCTCTTTTTAATAGTTAGGTTTTTATAGTCGCTTAGGTCGATCCTAAATCCTTGTTCCAGACAAACTGCTAAGCCTAGTTTTTTATCCCCAATTTCTGAGAAGGAAGCGAGAAGCTTGGGGTTCTTTTCTAATTCGTTTTCTAATTCTTCTAGTTTTTTTCTAAGTGAATCTATTGTTGCAGTAGTAGATATCCTCACATCTTTTGGGAAAAGTTCGATCAGTGTCTTTAATTCGTCCTTCGACTTCTGGGCAAAACTTAGGTATAAAGGGAGGTGTTCTGCTATAGGGTCATTTGCATCTAACAGATCGGAGAAGAGGCGCTCTATATCCCTTTTTACTTTTTCCTTGAATTGGCTGTATTGTGTTCTTTTGCTGTAGGGGGTTTTAAAGAGGGTTTCTACTTTGTTTTGAAAGGATTGGGATAAAACTTTTGATGCCGCATCGTATGCTTTAATTAGAGTTTCGTCTTCGCAATTGTCGATCCGTATTTTTTTAAATACTTTTTCTAGCTCATTTAAAACAGTAGCTTTCTTCCCGGCTTGAGCTTCTAAATAGTGTTTTATTAATCGTCCCAATAAGGGGATATGACTCAAGATTTCTGTTAGACGATAGGGGATGTGATGATTCAGTTCTT
>CAYWDE010000421.1:0-1033 GCA_964456885.1 uncultured bacterium
TCTTTTTGTGCCTCTTCTTTCGGATCGGGCAAGCAGATTACGCCTATGTGACGAATGCTGGATCCAACAATGTGAGTGTCGTCGATATGACAACGAACACGGTTGTTGCCACTGTAGGTGTTGGGACATATCCGACAGACATTGCAACCACTTCAGCGGGATATGCGTATGTAACTAATTATACAAGTAATGATGTCACTGTCCTCGACATAACAGCGAACCCACCTGTCGTAGTGGGAGATCCGATTTCAGTCGGATTACAACCCATATCGGTCGCGATCAGCTCTGATGGGTATGCCTATGTGCTCAATCAAGGAAGTGATAGTGTCACGATTCTCAATACAAATATCTCCCCTCCTCCTATTACTACCACAATTACTGTAGGTGATAGCCCAGATGAGATCGCATTCGGATCGGATGGGAGAGCTTATGTAACCAATCTCGATAGCGATACTGTCAGCATCATTAAGGCCGATCGCTCTGGGCTTGATGGATCGGTATCTGTGGGAGATAGCCCTATTGGGATCGCAATCAATTCAGCGGGACTTGCCTACGTAGTCAATTTCGGGAGCGGTTCAATCAGCGTGATTGATACAAACCTCGCAACTCCTGCAGTGACTGGAACGATCAGTATTGGGGCTGCTTTAACATTTGAGCATGTAGCAGTTACAACAGCAGGAAAGCTTTATATCACTAACCTTGCAATCGATGGAGTGACTGTCGTCGATCCAACGGCTGTGACCCCTATTATAGCCACTATCCCTGTTGGATCCTCCCCCTCTTTTATCGCTATCTCGTCAGATCAAATGGCCTATGTAAGTAACGGGGGAGCAAATACAGTCAGTGTTATTGACACAACTCAAACCCCCTTGACCGTGACAAGTACGATCAGTGTTGGGTCATCTCCACAGGGGATCGCTTTCACAACTCCCCTCCCCGCTACAGTGACTGGTTTCCAGACAATCAACCGCTTTTTCCTCCAAGAAGAGGTGTTTAATACAATTCGGTGGAGCCGTCCTACTACGAACGGAAT
>CAYWDE010000422.1:0-1014 GCA_964456885.1 uncultured bacterium
GTCCTTTCATTTCTGCTCCGGGTTAGCTCAGTGGTAGAGCAGTGGACTGTTAATCCATTGGTCGCTAGTTCGAATCTAGCACCCGGAGTTTCTCTATAGAAATTGGGTCTAAAAAGACCCTCGAAAAAAGACTCTCTTGCCGGAGAAATGCGGAAATCCAACGGAGTTTGGAAATTCGTCCTTCAGCCACCCAAAACAGAGCTCGCACAATTGTGTGTTGAGTTCGCTTTGGAGTGTTGGGCCGGTGATCCTCGGTATCAATTCACACTCCTTTTCGAAACTAGAGGCCAGATGTGCTGGCGAAGGAGTCGAAATGGGTCATATTCGCGAAATTACTCTCAAGAAGGGAGGAACCCGTTTTCAAGCTGATATTAATTTAAATGGGCATCCCAGATTAACTGCAGTCTTTGATCGCAAAACCGATGCAAAGGCCTGGATTCAAAAGACAGAGGCGGATATTCGTTGTGGCCGCCATCAGCTATATGCTGAAGGTCGGCGGCATACATTTGCCGACGCTGTAGAGAGATACTGCAAAGAGCAACCTATATCGATAGCCAAGCGAGGACATCTCAATTGGTGGTTGAGTGAGCTTGGAAGATTGTATCTCCAAGATGTAAGGCCTTCTGTTATCGCTGAGATGAAGCAAAAGCTTCTCTCGGAAAAGAACGCGAAGGGTAAGGTAAGAACTAAAAGCACATGCAATAGATTCTTAGCTACGCTCAGTCATTTGATGTCGATTTGCGTAAAGCAGTGGGAATGGGTTTCAGAGAATCCTGTGCGAAAGATCACTCGAGAGAAAGAGCCTCCCGGACGAACTCGTTTCTTAACTCCAGATGAGCGTCAGCGACTCTTGGAAGCATGCAAGCAGAGTGACAATTCTTATCTTCTGATTTTTGTCGTTCTTCTTCTGGGAACTGGATGCAGGTATAACGAAATCCGGTGTCTCAAGCGGGCGGACATTGATCTTGTTCAAGGAAAGATTACTCTCACAAAGACCAAAAATTCGAAAATCCA